>CANQLO010000021.1 GCA_947624715.1 uncultured Clostridia bacterium | reverse complement strand
AGTGCTTCAAACTCAAGGCTTTCATACCTATGTGTGCCTTACGAGCGAAGCGAGAAAGGAATGGAATTTATTATGAAAAATTTTAAAAAAAATATTAATGGTATTACACTTATTGCATTAGTTGTAACAATAATAATACTATTAATACTAGCAGGAGTAACACTAAATACATTAACAGGAGAATATGGAATATTGACAAAAGTAGTAGATGCTAAAACGAAAACTGAAATGGCAGAAATAAAAGAAAGAGCAGAATTAGTAAAAGCAGAATTAAATATAGATTTACTTTCTGGAAATTTTAAAACATTAATAGAAAAAAACGTATTATTAAGTAAATTACAAGAAGAATTTGAAGGAAGCACAAGAAGCGGAGATACAATAATAACATCAGACAAAAAATATGATATAGTAGTTGATAATGATTCAAATATAACAGTCATAGAGCATACCAAAAGTAGTGGAGGTGGAATAACATTAGTATATTCAATAGAACATGAAAATACAAGTGCAATAATATTAAAAGTCCATCCAATTATAGATGATATAAAGGAGCCAACTGAGGAAGAATTATATCAAAAAGCACAAGAGGCAATAGATAATCTCCCAACAGATGAAACTGAAAGAAATGCAGCAATAGATAAAATGTTTATTGAAAGTATAAATATTATGATAAAAAGTGGATTTCCAGGAATACCAAAAGAAACGGTAATTACTACTTTAAGTGATGCATTGCAATTTATGGGAGTAAATGAAAATTATTCGTCACTTAAGGAATTTTATGAAGCAAGATTGTCAGGATCAGAAGGAGAACCAAGCTTTGATGAATTCATTTTTATATTGCAATGTACTATAGAAGCATTTAAATATGTAAAAATGATAACGATAGAATGCTCAAATGGTGAGAGTTATGTTATAACAAATTCTGAGTATTCAACAATTACTATAACTAGAAATGGTAAATACATAATAACAGCAAAAGACGAAAATGGAAATACAGGTAAAATAGAATTTAAAATAACACAACTTATAGAAGAAAAGTTTTCAAAGATATATGAAAAAACAACACAAATAACTTCAGAAGATGGAAAAGAAGTATGGATACCAGAAGGTTTTGCAGTAGGAATAAGTGATAATATAAATAAAGTATCTGAAGGATTAGTAATAACAGACAATGTAGATGAAGAAGGATATAGTATAGGAAATGAATTTGTATGGGTGCCAGTAGATAGTAATGAATTTCAAAGATCAGGAGGAAGTAAAGAATCACTTTCAACTAGTTACACAGAACCATATACAAATGGATATGAAAAAGAGACACAAGAATATGAAAAAATGAAGTCAAGTGTAGAAACGAATGGAGGATTTTATATAGGAAGATATGAAGCAGGTAAAGATAGTGATGGAAATGTAGTAGTACAAAGAGGTGTAGATGTATATACTAATATTGGCTGGAGCAATTCAGATGATATGAAAAATGAAGAAGGGGGAGCAGTAGAAAAAGCAAAAGATTTTAAAAAAGGAAAAGCCTATGAAAATTCATTAACGAGTACATTAATATATGGAATACAATGGGATGCAACAATGCAATTTTTTGACAGTAGATATATAGATGGAATACCTGAAGAAAACATTAAAAATTCATATGTATCAGATAGTACAGGAATGGGAAATTATAGTGGAAAAGTAGCAAAAACAGGAATTTCGACTGAATATAGCACAAAGAATATATATGATATGGCAGGAAATATATGGGAATGGACGATGGAAGCTAACAATACCAATGGTCGAGTTGTCAGAGGTGGCCATTACAACAATAGCGGTTCTAGTAGTCCAGTATCTGCTCGCTACAGCTACAGTCCGTCTGTTTCTGGTGGTGGCGTTGGCTTTCGCTTAGCTTTATATATAGAACTGTAAATTTATATTCAACTACAAATTGATATGCTGTTGCAAAATATCTCTTTGCTTCTTCTGCGCCTAATTCTTCAAAAAATGTTTATCAGAAGTGATAATATATTCACAAGCAATGCTTGGCTATCGTAATAAGTAATACAAGCAAAAATACTTTGGTAGCTATTTAGTAATAACTCACATATAGAAAACACCTCTGCTACCATTGTATTTTTACATTATATTGTAACACACTATGACATTTTTTACGCTACTCACTAAAAGTGTCTGTGTGGCAGGGCACCCCACACCCCAAAAACTAAAAATTGCTACTTCTCATTTTTATTTTTTTCATAAAATTGTTTTTTACCATAAAAAAATGACTTGCATTAACTTATGTAAGTCACTTTATTTTTTTATTTTATTTACTTACCAGCCATAACTTCACAACTGGATTCTTTTCGGCTAGAAAAACCTTCTTTATTTCAATTGTATTCGAGTTAATCTTACATTAGAACGATATTATTTTTATTACTAATTTTTTATTATCATTTGTCCTCCTACGCATTTATTTGTCGCAAGTAGGGTTGCGAGTTACATCTGTTCACCTGTGCATTTATTTGCCGCAAAACAGGGTTGCGGTTAACATTTGATTCATTTTTTTCTGACAAAAATTTTTCAAAATCTTCTATTGTTACATCTTTTAAAAGTTCTTCTCTTTCTCGTGTATAATCCCCTTTTCCATCACTATACATTTGAATAAACTTTATCATACCTTCAACACCTAATTTCTCTTTTAGTGCTTTAAGACCTTCTCTTCTTATTTTTTCTAATTCTCTTACTGTTACTGCCATTTAAATCACCTCCATAATAAATTCTATTGGATTTATAACCTTAAAAGTCTATTACCATACTTTTATAAATCTCTACTTCTTTATTTATATGCTTTCTAAATATATTCTCTATAGCATTTGCTTCTAGGTTTATCTTTTCTTGTTCTAAATCATCAAATGGTCTATTATAACAACAATTATCTAAATATAATTTTAGCATAAACTGTCCTCTCTTTCTATTATACTACATTTTGCATATTTTATCTATATTTGTAAGCAATTTTTACTTTTCTAAACTTTTTTCTAATTCTGCTAATAAATTCATCCAATTCTTTTTATCGCATTCATCTCCATATCCGCCATCTCTCTTGATCTTTTATATCTTCAATCATTGACTTTTTTATATTATCTGAAAGTATGTCCATATTTTCCACAATAAATTCTGGTATAACACTTGTTATATATGTTCTTCTTCCAAGCCCATATCTTAAGCTACTAGCAACTATTAATTCAAAATTATTTTTTGTATCTTTTATTTTCATAGTAATTACACCTACCTTTTCATAAATTCTATCATATTTGTCTTTTTTATTCAATTCATTTCACTAAATTTTTACATTTCTAATTCATCTTCTATATTGTAAGAATTTTGATAAGTATTTGAATTAGTATAATCAAATTTAATTTATATTAGCACAATATCTTTTTTACTATTTATTGTCTTGAGTTTTTGAAATGCCGAATATGAGTGTTTGCGTGCAACCTTATTTATTTCTCTCGGTATCCATTTAAGCCTAAAACTACAATCTTTTTTAGATAATACTTTTTTGATTCTTTCATAAGTTTGTTTAATTGTATTTAATAATGTTAAATTATTTTCAAAAACTTTTATTTTCTTTTCATTAGTTTAAAAAATAAATAAAATAAAAAAAGTGAATTGGAATGTTTTAAATAATATTATTTCAATTCACTTATTTTTATTTTGGGTATACTCAATAATATCTGTAATCTATTGATCATATAACCAGTATAATATATTTTAATATTCAAAAAAATATTGTAAGAAACATAGTCTTTTTATGTTTAAAACTGTTTTTTTATTTTAGAAAAATTATATGTCTTTATATTAATGAGTTTCCTTATCAAAATTTCTAATTAAATTATTTTTTACACCTAAATCAATTTTTTACAACTATGTGTATTGATGCTACTGTTCGTATCTTAATTTCACTCAAATAAATCCAAAATATCTTCTTTTGACATTTTATTTATAAAAGTTTCTTCTGTCGATAGCACATCTTTTGAAAGCTTTTCTTTTCTTTCTTGCATCTTATTTATTTTTTCTTCAATAGAATTATTAGTAATAAGTTTGTACACTTGAACACTATTTTTTTGTCCAATTCTGTATGCTCTATCTGTTGCTTGATTTTCACTTGATACATTCCACCATGGATCATAATGAATTACAACATCTGCTGAAGTTAAATTAAGACCTGTTCCACCTGCTTTTAAAGAGATTAAAAATACTTTTACTAACTCGCTATTGTTAAATTCATCAACCATTTCAATTCTTTTGTTAACTGGTGTATTTCCTACTAACTTAAAGTAGTTAATATTTAATTTACCCAATTCTTTTTCTATTATTTCAAACATTGATGTATAACTTGAAAATAGCAATATTTTATGACCAGACTCTATTGCATCCACTATTAAATCTAAACATTGTTTTAATTTTCCGCTTCCACCATCATAATTTTTAATAAATAAGCTTGGATGACAACAAATCTGTCTTAGTCTTGTTAATAACATAAGAATTTTAAACTTACTTCTTTCGAAACTATTATCACTTAATTCTTCTGCTACTTCTTTTCTAGTTTGAGATAAATATGATAAATATATTTTTTCTTGCTCTTTTTCCATTTCATTTTTCATCACTGTTATATTTTTCTCTGGCAATTCTGTTAAGACATCCTTTTTTACTCTTCTTAAAACAAATGGACTAATTAATTTTTTAAGTCTATTCAACGCTTCTTTATCTTCATATTTTAAGATTGGTTCCTCAAATTTTTTCTTGAATTTGTTATAATTATATAAATATCCTGGCATTATAAAATCAAATATAGACCATAATTCAGCTATTGAATTTTCTATTGGAGTACCAGTTAGTGCAAATTTTACTTCACCTCTTAATGTTTTTAGTGATGTTGCATTTTGAGTTAGTGAATTTTTTATATATTGTGCTTCATCTGCTATTATATATTTAAAATTTTTATCTTCATAATTTTCAACATCCCTTTTTAGTAAATCATATGATGTAATAATTAAATCATAATCTTGATAATTACTTAATTTTTTATTTCTTTCTTCAGCTGTTCCATTGATAATTAATACTTTTATTGAATCACACCATTTTTCTACTTCTGCTTTCCAATTAAGAACTAATGTACTTGGACATACTACTATTGATGTTGTTTTATTTTTTAATTTTAGCTCTGTACTTAACAATGCAATAATTTGTAAAGTTTTTCCTAGTCCCATATCATCTGCTAAAATTCCACCAAATTTATACTTTTCTAGAGTTTTTAACCATCTATATCCTACCTTTTGGTAATCTCTTAGTTTTTCCTCAAATTTTTTATCTATTTCAACGTCATTTGAAATTTCTGAATTTCCTATATTATCTATTAATTCTGTAAACTTTTCGTTTTTTGATACACTAATTTGTCTTTTTGAATCTATTAGTTTTTCTAAATACAAGCTTCTATTTATTGGCAAATCAATAATTCCTTTTGTTGCTTTATTATAGTCTATGTCAAGAGTTTCTGACATTTCTTCTAACAAATTTAAATCTTCATTATTAGCTAAATTAAGATAGTCTCCACTTTTTAATCTATAATATTTTTTCTTAATACTATAATTTTTTAAAACTTCTTTTATTTCACTAATATCTATATTTATTTTCGAAATATCTAATTCTAATAATCCATTATCTATTTTTATTCCTATATTTGAAATTTTAGGCTGTCTTATTTGTTTATTTTTAAATTTATCTGTTGCTAGAACTTCAAAGTCATTCATGTATCCTTCAATTTTATTTAATAAAAATTCATAGATATTATCTGCATTTTTCATGATAAATTGTTTACTTTCAGGTAAAATCTCAAATCCATCCATAAATATTCTTTTAATCACTTCTTTTTCGGCTGGCACATTTCTAACAATATTATGTTCTTCAACATATGTTTGAAAATTATTTTCAAGTATATTAAATTCATAATCCATATAACAGAATTTTAGTTCTAGCAAAATGTTACCTTTTTCATCAACATCTAGTAAAATTTTTGATGCTAATTCACTTACAATTTTCACCTCTTTTGCTATTTCCTGTGGTAAATCATCAGCTGTTATGCTTATTTTAGGCATAACAAATTTACTAAATTCATTTAACCTATCTTCTGGAATAAGTACATAATCATCATTTTTTAATATTTCAAATAAATTCATGAGATCAATATTTTTATCTTTTTTATATATTTTTTTATTATATAAAATATAAATATTTTTATCTGAAAAAAATACGAGATAATTAGAAATATTCATTCTTAATACATATTCTTCTGATACTTTCTCATATTCGTCTTTCAAAAAATAATAACCAAATATTGTTGTTACTTTTTCTTTTTTTATATTGCATGTAATTTTTAAATCTTCATCTGTAATCTCGCACAATTCAATTCCTTGTTCGCCACTATAACCATAACAATGGAATAATACATTTGGATTTGGAAGCATACTAAAAAATTCATCTATTTTTTTACCTTTTATATGCATTTCTTTTCCTACTTCTGCTGACATATTATATCTATCAAATTTATCATAATACTCAAACATTTCTGCATATTCAATAATATAATCAAACAACCACCTTGAATCTTCACTAAAGTTTTCTCTTTTTGGAATAAATCTTAGTTGTTTTCCATAGTATATTTCTGTTTCATTCTTATATGCTTCATATAGACTACTAATACTATTTAGAACATACATACGAGTTTCGCCTATTTTAAATGTTATGGTTAGAGTTTCCTTATCATATAGTTCTAATACAAACTCCAATTTTACATTAGTCGCAAGTTTTGATATTTTTTCTTTTTTCATTGTTTGAGTTTGATTATATAATTCTAATAAATCAAGTTTATCGGAATTTCCTACCAACTCATTTCCATTTTTATACAAATCTATCATTTGTAGCACGTTATAATATTTTTGTTGATATTCTTGTCTTTTTCTCTCTTCTTCTTCTCTCTTTCTAATCTTATCTAATCTTTCTTTTTCTTCTTTTCTCCTTTTGATTTCCATTTTTCTTCTTCCCAACGGTGTACTGGCATAATGTGGATCTATTACTTCCATAGATGTAGCTATTATATGTTTGCACAAATTTCCATTATAATAATCTTCGCATGTACATGTGCTTTTATTAATCATATTTCCGCATATTTCTAAATATGTAGTATACGTATCATAATTTCCCTCAACAGTAGCTTCTATAGAATAATTTTTTTCATCAATTTTGTTAACATTTTGTACTTCAACTAGCCCATTGTTATATATGCTCGTTCCCCTTCTATATCTAGCCGAATCATATCTTCTATTAAAATTAAGTGTTTCGAAATTCAAATCTGTTACATCAATTATCATATTTTATTGGCTCCTTCATTACTATCAAAAAACATCATTTTTTAACTTTTATATTTCTACAATTTTACCACATTTTTTCGAAAAAATAAAGCCTTAAAATTTTACTTTTAAAGCTTTACTAATTTTTGAAAGATATCATTTTTTATTCAAATATTTATTGTATTTTAAACAGACTCATGATATAATTCTTTAAGTTTCTAGTGTTCTACTAGGAATATCTTTATAATCTCCTTTCGGAGTTGTCCTATATAACACATAAACATCTTAATAATTATTAAAGGAGGATTTATATGATACTAAAAAAACGGTATTTACCTTTTCAACAGACAGGAAATATTTTTAAAATTGTAGCTGATGAGTTGAGTGCAAATGTTCATACGCAAATTATAATTTGCGATGATATCCTAAAAGAATTGGAGATGAACAATTGTGATTATAATGTATATTTTCAAAACTATGTAGATGACCATGATATAAGCGAGTGGTATACACTACATGAAGGTCATGCTTTTTCTCCTGTAATATCAAAGTTAGGAGTAAGGTCGTTTGGAAATAACTATTCACAAGTGACTAGATTCTATTTCCGTGGTTATGATTTTTCTGGTAAATCTTATGTTTCTGAGGAATTTTTATTTTATGAACATGAGATACAAAGGATTTTAGTTATTGAGGTATCGTATTAATCAACACTTTTAGAAAAAGGAAGCTATTACATGTAGTTTCCTTTTTCTTTTTTTATTAAATATCACTTTATGCTTATATTAGAATGATATTATTTTTATTAATGCATAATTTTACTTATAATGTAAATAATAACTTTAGGTGGTGATAAAAATGACGAGTAAAGAACTTTTATATGTTGAAGATGCTTTAGGACATGAAAAATTTATGAAATCGTGTTCTGTAAAGACTTCTGCTAAGTTACAAGATGTAGCTTTATCTTCTTATATGGAAGAATTAGAAAAAAAACATACAGAATTATATGACAAGTTTTTAAATTTATTATAAGAAGATTAGTGTGAAATAGTTATATTTTTATAACTTTGTTTTAATTACAAGAAAGGGTGTGATTTTATGGAAGACAGAGATTTAATGGAAAATGAATTACTTTTATTAAAAGGTGTATGTGATTTATATTTACATGGAACACTTGAATCTACAACAGCTGAAGTTCATGAAGCTTTTCAGTGTGCTTTAGAAGAATCATTAAATATACAAAATAAAATTTACAATTTAATGTCTGAAAAAGGTTGGTATAAAACAGAAGAAGCTGAACAAGCAAAAATTGATCAAACTAAACAAAAATTTTCTAATGCTCAATAATATTAAAAGTTTCCAAAAAAATCAATTTTGGAAACTCTTTTTTTTTATAGATTTTCAAATATGTTTTTTACTTTCTTAACTACATAATGACTTCCACCAAGTTTTTTGGTATTTTGAACCATGCTTACTATTAAGTGTCCATTTTCATCAAAGCTGTTAAACCATCCTATTTCTTCTCCATTTTTATCTTCTTGTGATTGTTTGATTTCTGCTGTACCAGTTTTTCCTGCAATAACTTTTCCTTCAATTCTACATTCTTTTGCCGTTCCTTTTTCTACAACTTCTATTAAGTCTTGTTTTAATATATCTGCTACTCTGGTAGATATTGCATTTTGCTTATATATTTTTGTAATACTATTTTTATCTTGATCAAGTTCTTCCTCAATGTATGGTAACACCATATTTCCACCATTTGCAATAGCTGAATATATACTTGCCATGTGAATTGGATTTACTAATATCTCACTCTGTCCATATCCTGAGTTTGCAATAGCTGCTTCACTATCCATACTTCCATAGCTGGATGCAGATACATCTTGGACAAAATTTAGTTTTTCATTAAATCCTAATTTATTTAGTTCAGATTGTAAGTTAGATTTGCCAATCTTAATTGCTGCTTTTGCAAAATATATATTATCAGAATATATTAATGCATTTTCTAAATTTGCATCTCCAGAATAAGTTTCTAATGTGGTTATATATAAATCTTTCCATGAACTATCTTTTTGCCATTTTGTTCCGCTTCTTCCAAAATCCTCTGTTGCTGTAAAACTATTTGTCATTAATCCTATTGCTCCAATTATCGGTTTGAATGATGAACCTGGTGCATATGTTCCTAAATATCTATTATACATTAAATTTCTTTCATCTGATTGCAAAGCATTCCATTCAGTGTCTGTTATTCCTAAACTAAATTTATTTGCATCATAGCTTGGTGTACTTACTAATGCTAATACTTCTCCTGTATTATAGTTTATTACAACAGATGCTCCTTGGTCATCTTTGAATTGCTCATATACTTTATTTTGTATATTTATATCAATTGTTAGCTTAATGTCTTCTCCATTTTTTATATCTCTTTTTTGTATAGTTTTTACTTTATTACCGTTTTCGTCTATTATATATATTTCTACTCCATCTTCACCTTTTAGCCTGTTATTATATGCATATTCTAATCCTGTTTTTCCTTCTCCTTCTTGTATGTATCCTGTTAAAATTGATGTTGCTTCTTTATATGGATAAACTCTTGTATTGTAGTCTGATATCATTATACCTTTTATATTTAACAGTTCATTTTTTAAATCTTGTTCTTCTCTTGATATATTTCTTAAAGGTACAAATGTATCATCTTTAACATATGAAGCATTTAATGCATTTTGAATTGTATCTGTTGAAATTCCTAATAAACTTGCTAATTTGTTTAGGTCTGTGCTGTCATTCATTTTTCCCGGTACTAATCCAACTTGATATGCATTTCCATCTTTTGCTATAGCTATGCCATTTTTGTCATAAATAGTTCCTCTAGTGTGTGCTAGTGTAGATACTCTTACTTTTTGATTATCTGTCAAGTCTGGAAATATTAAAGAAGAATTCCATAATATTTTATATTGTCCATCTACTGATTTCATGCTAACTGTGTTTAAAAAACTCTCATTGCCTGCTAAAGTATTCATAGAATTAGTGTATGTTATCTTTACTATTCCTTTTTCACTTTCACTACTTGAATTAGTTGCTATAGTAATTGATATGTCTTTTGCTTCAATTCCTTCATAAATATTTTTTATTCTTGCTATAAAATCTTCTTTTGACATATCTGTTTCTACTAAATCATACATTGCATCATAATTTTTATCTGATAAATATGAGAAATACTGTTTTAATGCAAGTGATGGTTCTGTTCTATTTGTATAAAAAAATACCCCTATAGCTATAATTGCTAGTATTGCAATTAAAATTAAGATTGATTTTAATTTACTTTTCTTTTCTTTTTTATTTGAATTAGCTTTTACTTTATTATTTACCTTTTTTTTACTCATACCTTTTCCTTTTTATGATTCTTTATAACTTTCAATTTTATATTTTACATATCCATACTCTTTTTTCATATTATCAATTTCTTTGTCAAGAGAATGTATGTCATCACTCAATAATATTTTTATTTTTTCTAAATATTCTTCTGGTATATTGTATGGCAGTGTTTTTCCATTAATCACATCTTGATAAAGTTTAACTATTCTTTCTTTTTCTTTCTTATATTTTTCCTCTTCTTCTTGTTTATTTTTTAATTTTTGGTCATTAATTTTATTTAAGACTTCGTATTTATTAAAAAATATTTTTTTGAAAAATCTTTTTATCTTTTCGAACAAACTGTCTTTCCTTATCATTAATTCATTTTTCATTAGTGTCTCCTTTAATATAATCAAATTATTTTTCTTGATTATTTCTTTCTTGTGATAAATCCGCTTGCCTGCCAAAATTTCTACTTTCTAATACAGATAATTCTTCCTTCATTTCATTAACTTTTTCTTTTAGTGATGCTAATATATCCATTTTAGTTTTACGTATTCCCAGCAGAATTATTATTTCATTTCTTAGCTTTTGTGTTATACTGCTAGTAATCTTTCCACTATCTTTTAATTCTTTTATATTTTCACAAATGAACTTTTCTTTAAGTACTTGTGGCTTTTTTATAATTCTCATTTTTTCTGATGAATTAATATATTCTATATTTTCTCTTTGATTTTCTTCCATGTAAAATTTCATTCCTTTCTTATTTTTTCATAAGTTTTCTTGTTACATATTCTATTCCATTTTTTATTTATTTACAAGCTTCTTCATTCCAAAAGTTATAAAATATATTATTCCTAATATTATAACTATCATTGGCCCTGTTGGAATATTTGTATAATATGAAATTATTAACCCCAATATGCCTGAAAATAAAGCAAATATTATTGAAAATCCATGATAACTTCTCATATTTTTTGCAATATTTCTGCTTGATGCTGCTGGTAAAATCATAATAGAGTTGATTAACAATATTCCTATCCATCTAATTGATACCATAACCATTATAGCAATAACTATTGCAAATATGTTGTCTATTAATTTAACATTTATTCCTTTAGATTTTGCTAATGTTGGATTTATGCTTATTGCATTTAATTTATTAAATAGTATATTCCAAAAGATAAATACTAATATAAATGCTATAACTAAATATAATATTTCAGTTGTTGATATACTTAATATATCACCTATTAAATAACTAGAATATTTATTAAAACTTCCACTTTGTGCTAATATTGCGAGTCCCAAAGCTATTGCAATTGATGAGAATACACTTATTATTGTGTCTGCTCCATAGCTCGTTTTATTTTTTACCAAATTTAATAGCAATGCAAATATTATTGCAAATATTATCATTGAAATATTCATATTGCTGATTCCTAGTAGCATTCCTAATGCTATTCCTGTTAGTGCGGAATGTCCAAGTGCATCTGAGAAAAATGCCATTTTATTATTAACTATCATTGTTCCTAATATTGCAAATATCGGAGATACTAGAATAATAGCTAAAAAAGCATTTTTCATAAATGCATATTGCATAAAGTCAAAAGGTAATATTATTTCTAAAAAATTATAAATAACTTCCATTTCATCTTCTCCAAAATTTATTATATCGTTCCAAAACTTTCTTTAAATTCGTTGCTTTCAAAAACTTCTTTTGCAGTTCCTTGTTTTTTTACTACTTTATCTAGCAAAATTACTTTGTCAGCAAATTTTTTTACAAGTTCTAAATCATGTGAAACTAAGATAATTGACATATCATATTTATTTTTTAGTTTTGATAGTATCTCATAAAAATCTCTTGTTCCGTTTCTATCTACACCTGATACTGGTTCATCTAAAATTAATAAATTAGGAATTGGATATGTTGCAATTGATAACAATATTCTCTGAAGTTCTCCTCCTGATAAATTTCCTACTCTATTGTCTATTAATTTTTCTGCTCCAAATATTTTTAAATTTTGTTTTATTATTTCATATAATTCTTTATTTTTCTTTAAAAATACTGGCTTGTCCGATATATATGATGCAAACATATCATATACACTAGTTGGCATATTTCTTTCTATATTAAGTGATTGTGGAACATATCCTATTTTTATATTTTTATTTTTCTTTTCCTTCATATCAATAAATTCAACTTTTCCAGTATGATCTATTTCATTAAGTAATGCTTTTAATAAAGTGGATTTTCCAGCACCATTTCTTCCAATAATCATTGTAAGTTCACCACAATGCACATCAAAAGAAATATCCTTTATTATTTCTTGGTTGTCTATGTTTACTGATATATTTTTTATTTTTGTACAATGTAAACCACAAGCTTCCATTTTTCTATCCCTTCTATCAAATCACAACTATTATTAAAAATCGATGTTATTTAATATTTCAAAATTATCTCTCATTATTTTTACATAATCGTCTTTGTCATTATCTCCACTCATTCCTGAATTTAATGTGTATATTTTAGCATTCGTTTCCTGTGCCAAAGTTTTAGCTGTTCTATCATTATCATCTTTATCTATAAAAATTACCTTAATATTTTCTTCTTTCATTTTTTCAATAATATTTTTCAAGCTTTCAGCAGATAGTATAGACTGCTCATGGTCAGTTTCTATAGTTGTAACCTCTATACCTACTTCTTCAAGTAAATATTCCAATGCTTCATTTATACATATTGCTTTATTTTTTGATATGTTTATTTCTTCATACTCTGATTTTAGATTATTGAGTTTTTCAATATATGCATTTTTGTTTTTTAAATATACTGTTTCATTTTCTGGATTTAGTCTTGATAATTTTTCTGCTATCTCATTTACTTGATTAATGTAATTATCAATACTTAGCCAAATATGTGCATTAGCTTCTTCGTCATCTTGTATTATATTATCTACATTCTCTGCACTATCAATAATTTCAACATCTGGATAAAGTTCTATTATCTTATCTGTAAAACTCTCTAATCCTTTGCCATTTTGTATAAATACATCTGCATTTTCAAATTTTCTTAAATCTGCTGTATTTAATGTATAATCATGAATACAACTAGTTAAATGTTGTGCCATGTTACTGATTTCAACATTTTCTGCTCCATCAGTAATATTTAAAGTCATAACATATATTGGATAAAAAGAGGTTAAAATTTCAAATTTATTATTTTTATTTTCTTCTTTTTTTAGCAAGTTTGCTAATACAATTAATATTACTAAAATTACTACAATAAAAAAAGTTATTAAAATATTCCTTTTCTTCATTATTTACTCCTACATTGTAAATCGAAGATTATATGTCAAAATTTATGTTGATTGTAATTTACAGTTAATTTAGATTAACAATTATAAATTGCTAATCTAAATTAACTCTTAAAAGCTTACAATAATCTTTCGAAATTTATATAAAAAATCAAAAGCTGTAATCAATTATATAACGATTACAGCTTGATATTATTTAAGATTAGTCTTGTGAATATGGTAACATTGCAATATGTCTACATCTATTTACAGCTGTAGTTATATCTCTTTGATGTTTTGCACATGCACCTGTTGTTCTTCTTGGATGTATTTTTCCTCTTTCATTAACAAATTTCTTTAATTGTTCTGGATTTTTATAATCAAGAACTAAAGTTTTATCACTGCATAGAGGGCATGCTTTTTTTCTAATTTTTCTTACTCTATAATCATCATCATAATCTTTATTGTTATTTCTTCTATTATTTCTCTTGTCTGCCATTGATTTTACCTCCTTACTGTTTATAAACTAAAATGGTAAGTCATCTCCTGATGACACTTCAAAATCTGAAGTATCTCCTTCAGTTGTATTTGCAGGTGTTTCTGCACCAAATGTATTATCAAAATTTGCTGAATCAGAATCTGACCTTTTGCTATCTGCAAAATAAACTTCTTCTGCAACAACATCTGTCGCATATCTCTTTTGACCTTGTGCGTCTTCCCAACTTCTTGTTTGGATTCTACCTACTACAGCTACTTGTTGTCCTTTTTTAAAATATTTGCTGACAAATTCTCCTGTCTTTGCCCATGCAGATATGTTTATAAAGTCTGCTGTTTGAGTATCTCCTTCTCTAGTAAATCTTCTATTTACAGCTAATGAAAAAGAAGCTACTAGTGTATTATTAGTTTGTGTGTATCTAACTTCTGGATCTCTTGTTAATCTTCCCATTAAAATAACTTTGTTCATATTTAGTACCTTACCTTTCTTTAAAATAAAGTCCCTACATTTTTACTTTTATTCTTCTACTTTAATAACTAAGAATTTAATTACTTCGTCTGTTATTCTGTAGTTTCTCTCTAATTCTGCAATTAGAGCTGGATTAGCTTCAAAATATAAAACAACGTAGATACCTTCTTTGTTCTTTTTGATATCATAAGCAAGTTTTTTCTTACCTAATTCATCAACTTTTTCAAGCTTTCCATCTTTATTAATCATGTCTGTAAATCTTTTTTCTAGTTCTTTTACCTTATCATCATCTACAGATGGATTAATAATAATAACACTTTCGTATTTATTCATTATTTTCACCTCCTTGTGGGTTAATAGCCTATCTCGTACAGATAAGCAAGGAACTTGAAAATATTTCAAGCATTTATATTTTAACATAAAAAGCCTTGTTTGACAAGGCTTTTTGAATAATTTTACATATATTCTTTTAGTTTCTTACTTCTACTTGGATGTCTTAGTTTTCTTAATGCTTTTGCTTCAATTTGTCTTATTCTTTCACGGGTTACATTAAATTGTTTTCCTACTTCTTCAAGAGTTCTGGCTTTGCCATCATCAAGTCCAAATCTTAATCTTAATACTCGTGCTTCTCTTGGAGTAAGTGTTTTCATTACTTCTTCTAATTGTTCTTTAAGCATAGTATAAGATGCGGCATCTTGTGGAGATGGAGAATCATCATCTTGTATAAAGTCACCTAAATGACTATCATCTTCTTCTCCAATAGGAGTTTCCAATGATACTGGGTCTTGTGCTATTTTCTGTATTTCAAGAACTTTTTCTACTGGTATTTCCATATCTTTGGCAATTTCTTCTGGAGTTGGTTCTCTACCATTTTGTTGTAATAAATGTCTTGATGTACGAATTAGCTTGTTTATAGTTTCAACCATGTGAACTGGTATTCTTATAGTTCTTGCTTGGTCAGCTATTGCTCTTGTAATAGCTTGTCTTATCCACCAGGTTGCATAAGTACTAAATTTAAATCCTTTGGTATAATCAAATTTATCTACTGCTTTGATTAATCCCATATTTCCTTCTTGAATTAAGTCTAGGAATAACATTCCTCTACCAACATATTTTTTTGCAATACTTACAACTAATCTCAAGTTAGATTCTGTTAATTTCTTTTTTGCTTCTTCATCATTTTCTAGTATTCTTTTTGCTAATTCTAGCTCTTCATCATAACTTAAAAGTGGTATCTTTCCAATTTCTCTTAGATACATTCTAACTGGATCGTCTATACTAATTCCCTCCATATTATCCATATCTAAGTCTTCAACTGAAATATCTTCAACTTCTTCTAAGTCTTCTGCGTCAGGTTCAATATCTTCTATATCATCTCCAACACTTACACCCATTTGTTCAAAAGCTTCAAATACCTTTTCTATCTTATCTGAATCAATATTGCCTAATTGTGTTGCTAGTTCTTCGTAAGTAACTTGTCCTTTTTTCTTTAATTGCTCTATAACCTTTTTTATTTTTTCATTTTCTTCTGAATCATCTTCTGATTTTTCTTCTTTTTTATCTTCTATTTTACTTTCTTTGTTTTCTTTTGATTTTTTATCTTTTACTTCCTTATTTTTTACGTCTTTATCATCTGTTTCTTTTTTCTTTGATTCTTCTTTTTTATTCTCTTCTTTAGATTTCTTTTTGTCTGAATCTTTTTCTTCTTTATTTTCTACCTTTGGTTTACTTGTTGCATTAGCTTTACTTTCTGCCTTGATTTTGCTTTCTGCTTTAGCTTTACTTTCTGCCTTGGCTTTGCTTTCTGCTTTTGCTCTGTTTTCTGCATTTGCCTTATTTTCTGCCTTGGCTTTGCTTTCTGCTTTAGCCTTACTTTCTACCTTGGCTTTGTTTTCTGCTTCTGCCTTACTTTCTAACTTTGTTTTGCTTCCTTCAATGTTTTTATTTTCTACATTTACTTTATTTTCTTTTTTTGCCTTCTTATTTTCTTCATTTTTCTTTCCAGAATCTTTTGATTTATCTTTAACTTCTACATTATTTTCAGCTAGGTCTGATTTTTTTATTTTAGAGGTTTGTTTTTCTTCTTTAGAATTTAATTTAGATTCTTTTTCTTTTTTATTTTTGTTCTTTTCAATATTATTTTCTTCTTTTTTTACTTCTACTGCTTTCTTTTTATCTTCATTAACATTTTTCTTATTCTTTGCTTTTAAAGCTTTTTCTTCCTCTTTCTCTCTTGCTAAAATTTTCTTAGCTGCTTCTGTTTCTTCTTTTTTCTTTTTAGCAATACGAGCATTATCAATTAAATTGATAACATCTTTTACATTATCTGATTTTTTCATTTTTTACCTCCTATTTTATCCTAGCTAGTTCAATAATTATATTATTTAGCTCTGCCCCTAATTTGTCAGCTTCATCTGAATCTAAATTTTCTTTATTACCAAGTTTTTGAATTATTTCATTTCTACGTTTAATTTTTCTTTCTTTTAGATAAACTTTTTCTATATCTTCTATTGCTTTATTGACATCAACAATTTCAAAATCATCTGCAAGAATTCCACTTATGTAATTTACTATTTCTTGGTCATCAAACCAATCAACAATATTTTCTATGTTTGCATTTTGTTCTAATTTTTCAAAAATAGTATTTAATATTAATTTATTTTTTTCTATCTTTATACAACTAACATCAATAGCACCTTTTATCTTCTCATAACAAATATCATAATAATTTACAAGTAAATAAATTAACATTCTTTCTCTTCTTTGAGTAGCCATATCCACTTTTTCTTCACTTTTTTGAACAACTGTAACTGTTGGCTTTTCTAAAACTCTTTCACTTGTTTTTCCCTTATATAGTTTTTTATTTATTTCAGCTTCTATTGAATTTTTAGAAATATTATAAGTTTTTGCTATTTTATCAATATAGATTTCTCTTTCCATTGTATTATCAACTTCAGATAAAATCTTGGCTATTTCATTTAGAAATTTAATTTTGTCACTTGTATTTTCTATGTTTAAATTTTTTCTTAAATTTTTAACCTTATATTCTACTATAGAAATTGCATTATCCATACACTTTCTAAACTTATCAGGTCCATATTTTATAACAAATTCATCTGGATCCTTTGCACCGCTGATTTGAAGAACTCTCATATCAATACCCATATTTTTTAATATGTCCATTCCTCTCATTATAGCAGTTTGTCCGGCTCCATCTGCATCATATCCTAGAATAACTTGTTCACTATTTTTTCTAAGAAGTCTTCCTTGTGCATCTGTTAGAGCTGTTCCTAAAGATGCAACTACATTTGTTATGCCTCTTTGATGTAAGGAAATAACGTCCATATAACCTTCAACTATCAAAATTCTTTTTAAAATTCCTGTTTGCTGTTTTTTGGCTACATTTAATCCAAACAAATTTCTAGCTTTGCTATATACTATATTTTCAGGCGAATTTATATACTTTGGTTTACTGTCATCTAGAACTCTTCCACCAAATGCAATTACTCTATTTCTAACATCTTGTATTGGAAACATTACTCTATGCTTAAATTTGTCATAAAATCTTCCACTTTCTATTTTTCCAATTAGACTAGATGCAAGCATTTCTTCTTCGCCATATCCTTTTGATTTTAAATAACTGTATAATTCATTGTTATCGCCCGCATATCCTATTAAAAAAGACTTTAATGTATTATTATCTAATTTCCTCTTTTTTATGTATTCTTGTGCATTTTTCGATGTAGGTCTATATAAGTTCTGATGGTAGAATTCTGCAGCATCTTTATTAACTTCATATACTTTTGCTTTAAGATTAGCAATTTTTTCATCTTCTGTATTTGATGATTTTGGTAATTCCATTCCAACGCGTTCTGCAAGTAATTGTACACTTTCTAAAAAGCTTATATTTTCTATTTTGCTTATGAAATGAAATACATTTCCTCCTACTCCACAGCCAAAGCAATGAAATATTTGCTTATCTGGAGATACAGAAAAAGATGGCGACTTTTCGTTATGAAAAGGACATATACCAAAATAATTACGTCCTTTTCTTTTTAAAGTTACATATTGTGATACAACATCTACTATGTCGTTACGAGTTCTTAGTTCGTCTAATAATTCATCACTATATCGTACCATAATTCTACCTTTCTTTTCTCATATATATAATATTCGACAAATTTATGTTAAATCCTTCTCAATTTTTTAAAATTATGTAAATAATTTGTTTTACATAATTTCTTCTTTGTAAATGTTAAGTGTTTTTCTAAACCATAAAAAATAGCTAAAATTCTCTATACAATAACTTGCTTAGAAAATTTTAGCACTGCATAATTCTACTCTTTACTTTTTGTAGACTTATGTATTTGTATTACCATCAAATGGGATAAACTTACTAACTGCATTTTGTTGTAAGTCAATCTTTGCTTCTGTTGGAACTCTATATTCTTTATATGACATATCTATTTTATTATCTACTAATTTCTCAATTTCTTCTTTTGAGGCATGTTCTGCTAACACTAATTCACTTACTAAAATAAGTTTAGCATTGTTAAGCATTTTCTTTTCTCCAGTAGATAATGTTCCTTTTTCTTTTTGTTTGAAACTTAAATTTCTAACAACATCTGCTACTTTATATATATCTCCTGTTTTCATTTTATCTAAATTATCTCTATATCTTTTATTCCAGTTATCAGGCATTTCTGTTTCATCTTGTTCCAATAATTTTAATACTTCGCCTGCACTTTGGCTATCAATAACACTTCTTACTCCCATAGACTCTGCTTTAGCAGTAGGAACCATTACCATAACCTCTCCTGGCATTTTTATTATATAATACTGTTGTTTTTCTCCTAATACTTCTTTTTCTTCTATTGCGTTAATTGTTCCTGCACCATGCATTGGATATACTATATTGTCGCCTACGTTAAACATCGTACGTACACTCCTTTCCAATTTTAGCTTATTAAGAGATATAATTCTCCCTTCTTACCACATACTTATTATAACACATTTTTTAGGATAAGTAAAGTTTTTTAAATAAAATTTTTCCTTATATGCATTGATATTACAGTGTTATAATAATTATATATGTTTAGTTCTATTTAAGCCAAAATGGATATGATGATTGCATCTAATATAGGCTTATTATCTGCTTGTTGATCCGAATCCTCCAGTTCTTTCTCCTGTAGCATTATCATCATCAACTGTGAAATATTTCATAAAAATTGCTTGTCCTACACAATCACCTTTTTTTATCTCTACATCTTCTTCTTTGAAATTGTAAAAAGCAAACATAAAATGTCCATCGTTTTCTGGATTGCCATAATAATCACTATCAATTATTCCTACACTATTAGCTAAAATTAATCCTTTTTTTCCTGGATTAGAACTTCTATTACATAACATCAAAAATTCATCTGATGGACAATATGCTTTTAATCCTGTCTTTACTAAAGTTGGTTTTTGTCCAAGCTTAAATGCTGGTATTACGCAATCTTCTGCTGCTTCTACATCATATCCTGCAGAATTTTTTGTTTTTCTCACTGGCAAATTTATTTCTTTGTCCTCATATCCTTTTGCTATTTCAAATCCTCTTACTTTGTTCATTAAATTTTCCTCCTTTATATTACTAAAAATAGTATTATTTTATACTTTTGTTATTTTATTTCATTATAACAATTATGTCAATAACTGCATAATATATTATATATCAAAATATTTTACAGAGGTGCCTAAATGTTAAGCTTAGATAAATTAGAATTAAATCAAACTGGCAATATAAGAAAAATAAAATGTTCTGGAATACTTGAAAGAAGATTATTAGATTTAGGGTTAGTAAAAGATACTCCTATTACCGCTATTTTTCGCTCTCCTTTAGGTGACCCAACAGCCTATGAGTTTAGAGGAAGTATTATTGCCATTAGAAAAGATGAAGCCAAAAATATATATGTAAAAAAAGAGAGTGATAACAAGTAATTGTTACCACTCTTTGAGGTTATTTTTTATCTATTTTATAAGAATTAATTTTGATTTTATTTTCAAAAACTTATTTTGAAATTATTTTTTCAATTCCTTTTCTGCTTCTTTATAATCTGGCATGTATTGTTCTACCATTGCCCAGAATTTTTTTGAATGATTCATATATTTTAAATGACATGTTTCGTGTAATACAACATATTCTACTGCTTTTCTGCTATACATTACTAAATTCTGATTTATAGTAATCTTTTTGTTTGAAGAACAGCTTCCCCATACTGATTTTACTTTTTTTATTCTGTATTCTTCTGGTGCTAATCCTACCATATTTCTTATTTTTTCAAAAGCCTGCTCAACTTCTTTTTCTGCAACCATATAATACATTTTGTCTAACATTTTTTTGATTTGCTCTGTATTATCTTCTTCTGCATATTCTAATGGTAATATAACTACTATTTTTCCATTCTCTACATTTAAAATTGCATTGTTTATATCTTTATAATAAATATTTAGATAATAGCTTTCTCCTAATATTTGAAATCTCTCACCATCTGCATATTCTTTTGCTTTTCTTGGAGATACTTTATATTCTTCAAGCTTTCTCATTATCCATTCTCTTTTTTCTTCAACTACATTTTGAATTTGTCCAGCAGTTGCATACCATGGTGCTTTTATTACAACTTCACCATTTTCTATTGTAATATAAAAATTTTTAATCCTAGCCTTACTTACTGTATATGCTATTGTTTTGTTTTGATATTTAATCTTTTTCATAATTAATATCTCCTTTCGTGCTTTTTTATTGTCTTTTGTGAAGTTGTTTTATTTTTATTTTCGTATATTTGTTTTCTAAACTTCTGTTCGATTTTTATTTTATATTTTTATTTTATATTTGTCAATACTTTTTGTAAAAAAATTTTTTAATTTATTTATTACTATGTTACTATTAACACATAAATATAGTTATTTTTAAAATAGCCACGTGGCGACCAAGCGAAGCGCGAATGGAGCGGCAACCTTTAGGTTGACTAGCGACAACAAGGCTTGAGAAAATAACTATATTTATGTAATTAATACTAAAATTGTAGCTTTTTCTAAATCATGTCATTAAGTACAAGTATTTCTCATAAAATTTTCTATGGAGGTTTAATTATGGGTCTTACTAATTCATCTACTGGAAGCAATTTAAATGGAAATACTGGCTTTGTTGTTGGTTGTGATTATAAAATTACTCTTGCTGGAAATCCAAACACAGGAAAATCAACCATATTTAATAATTTAACTGGCATGCATCAACATACTGGTAATTGGACTGGAAAAACTGTTGAAAATGCTGCTGGAGTTTGTACATATAAAAATAAAAAATATCTTTTCGTTGACATTCCTGGTACATATTCTCTTATGGCTGATTCGGAAGAAGAAAAAATTGCAAGAGATTATATATCTTCTGGTATAGCAGATGTTACAGTTGTTATTGTTGATGGCACACGTTTAGAAAGAAATTTAAATCTTGTTTATCAAATTATGAATTTTACAGACAATGTTATTGTTTGTGTTAATCTGTTAGATGAGGCTGCTAAAAAAGGAATTTCAATAAATATAAAGAAACTTTCAGAAGAGCTTGGTGTTCCTGTTGTTGGAACAATAGCTAGAAAGAAATCAACATTATTTAATTTATTAAAAACTATTAACCTTGTTTGTATTGGTAAAATTATTTGTAATCCTATTAAGGTAGAGCTTACTGACAATCAGGATGAAAATATAAAGGCTATTTTTGACAAAGCACATAAAATTACTGAAGCTGTTTGTACTTTTTCTAATAACAATTATAATGAGAGAGATAAAAAGATAGATAAAATACTAACATCTAAAAGATTTGGTATACCAATTATGATACTGTTCTTTTGTTTAATCTTTTGGATTACCATTGTTGGTGCTAATTATCCATCAAAGCTTCTTTCTAACTTTTTTAGCTTTTTAGAACCATATATTGCTGGATTTTTACTGTTCCTAAGAATCCCTAGTTGGCTATTTTCGCTTCTCATGGATGGAGTTTATACTACTGTTACTTGGATAGTTAGTGTTATGCTTCCTCCAATGGCAATATTTTTTCCACTATTTACACTTCTTGAGGATCTTGGGTATTTACCTAGAATTTCATTTAATTTAGATAAATGTTTTAAAAAGTGTAATAGTTCTGGAAAGCAAGCTTTAACTATGTGTATGGGATTCGGCTGTAATGCTGCCGGTGTTATTGGCTGTAGAATAATAAGTTCAAGAAGAGAAAGACTCATTGCAACACTCACAAACTGTTTTGTTCCTTGTAATGGACGTTTTCCTTTTTTAATTACAATTGCAACTATTTTCTTTAGTGGTGCAATAAGTAGTGGCCAAAGCTTCAAAAGTAGTCTTATCTCTACATTAGTTGTTTTTGTTGTTATTTTAATTGGTATTGGTTTTACTTTTCTAATATCTAAACTATTATCAATGACTGTTTTAAAAGGAAAGACAGATGGTGCAATACTAGAACTTCCTCCTTATAGAAAGCCTCAAATTGGCAGAATTCTAGTAAGTTCCATAATTGACAGAACTCTTTTTGTCTTAGGAAGGGCTTTAAGTGTTGCTGTTCCTGCTGGCATCGTTATATGGGTACTTTCTAACATAAATGTTGGAGGTTCTAGCCTTCTAAATTATATTGCTAATTTCTTTGACCCATTTGCTAAACTTATGGGATTGGATGGATACATTCTAACAGCGTTTTTACTAGGTCTTCCTGCTAATGAAATTGTTCTTCCAATAATTCTTATGTGCTATACTAAAGCTGGTACTTTAGTTGATATGGAAAATATATTTAGCATATTCAATATTCTTTCTGCGAATGGATGGACTATTATAACTGCTATAAATGTTATGTTGTTTTCACTACTTCACTTTCCTTGTGGAACAACTTTACTTACTATAAAAAAAGAAACTGGTAGCTGGAAGTGGACTGCTCTTGCATTCCTAATTCCTACTGTTTGTGGAATTGTAATGTGTATGGTAACAAATTTAATTTATAACATTATTGTATAAATTTTAAAAGTTTTTGCATTTTAGTGCAAAAACTTTTATTTTTAATTTATATATTTAAAGCTTTATAATATTTCTCCTATTAAATCATACTCATTTACATCTGTTACTTTACAGTTAGCAAAAGTATTTATCTCCGCTTCACCTTTTAGATAAATATAACCATCTATCTCTGGTACATCCATATAAGTTCTACCAACAAAATAAGTTTCATTATCATCTGCAACAATTGCATCTTCTATTAAAACTTTATATGTATTTCCAATAAATCTTTTTAGATTCTCTTTAGATATTTGTTGCTGTAAACTCATAATTTTATTATATCTAGATTTTTTAGTCAACGGATGTACTTGCATAGGCATATTACAAGCACCTGTTCCTTCTTCTTTAGAGTAAGTAAAGCATCCTAGTTTATCAAACTTTGCCCATTTGACAAATTCATCTAATTCATCAAAATCTTCTTGTTTTTCTCCCGGAAAACCCACCATTAAAGTACTTCTAATAATTACATTAGGAATTTCCTTTCTTAATCTTGTTATTAGCTTTTTTGTACTTTCTTTATTTGATTTTCTATTCATTTTCTTTAATATTTTATCTGAAATATGTTGCATTGGAATATCAAAATATTTACAAATTTTTTCATTATTTTTTACTTCTTTTATTAAATCATCTGTTATAGTTTCTGGATATGAGTATAGAAATCTGATCCATTCTACTCCATCTATTTTGCTTATTTTATGTAATATATCTGCAAGCATTGGTTTGCCATAAATATCAACTCCATATTTAGTTGTGTCTTGTGCTATAATTATAAATTCTCTTATTCCTTGTCTCGCAAGATTTTTTACTTCTTCTAATATATCTTCTTCTTTTCTACTTTTGAATCTACCTCTTATATATGGAATAGCACAAAACGTACAGAAATTATCACATCCGTCTGCTATTCTAATATAAGCATAGTTACTTCCTGTTGTAATAATTCTATCTAAAAAGTCTAACTCTGTATTAATTTCTTTTTTCTTTATAACACTTTCAATTTGTTTCCAAAATGAATCATATTCACTAAACTTTATAAATAAATCAACCTCTGGCATTTCTTTTATGAGTTCATCTTTATATCTTTCCACTAGACAACCTGTTACTATTAAAACTTTACATTTATTTTTCTTATATTCAGCCATTTCTAAAATAGTATTTATTGCTTCTTCTTTTGCTTGTTCAATAAATCCACAAGTATTAATAACTATAACTTCTGCTTCTTCTGGATTATTTACTATTTCATATTTATTTTTCTTAAATAATCCTACCATCATTTCAGTATCAACTAAATTTTTACTACAGCCTAATGACACAAATCCTACTTTCATTTTACTAGATTACATTATTAGCTTAAAACTAATTTTTTCTCCTTTCCTGTATTAATATTAACACCTAAATATAGTTATTTTTGAAAATGCCTTGGCCGCTACCAAGCGTAGCGCGAATGGAGCAGCAACCTTTAGGTTGCGTCGCGACAACAAGGCTTGAGAAAATAACTATATTTAGGTAATTAACATTTACTGTTATGAATTTGATTTTATTTTCCTAATATAGAGTTCAGCCTGTCTACACCTCTTACTAATTTATCATAGGTATTTTTATCTATTTGACTATTTTCTAATCCAAAGTCTGCTATTTCTTTTTTCATATCTAATATCTTAAATCTATCTTCTTTATATTTTGATCCTTTATCCCACATATAAACAGGAGTATAATCAACTTTATATATCGATGCTTTTCCTTCTGTATCTACAAATATTTGAAGATTTAATATAAGCTCAAGATTGGTATTTTCTATTGTAAAATCTGATGTATAATCTCCTATTGAATATGCTATAAAACAATCACTAAAATTATTATTTTGTACTATATCCATTTTTTGTACTGCTGATGGGTGTGCACCTATTATAATATCAGCTCCACAACTAATTAAATACTTTGCTTGTTCTACTTGATAATCACTTACTTCGTTAGTATTAACATTTCCCCAATGCATCATTACAATAGATATTGCTGCATTTTGCTCTGCATATTCTAAATCTTGTTTTACTAAATCTTCATTATAAATATTAACACCACTTTTTCCGTTGTCATATGTATAGGCAAGAAATGCTATTTTTGTATTTTTTACGTCTTTTATTTTAACTCTAGCTTCAGGTGTATCTGCAGATGTTCCTACTGTATCCATTCCTATACTTTCTAAATATTCTTTAGTTGCTAACAACCCTGCTTGTCCATTATCTAATGCATGATTATGTGCTAGACTAACAAAATTGATGCCACTTTTACTTACTGCATCTGCAAATGGTTTAGTATCTTCTGTAATAGTCATTTCATAAGTTCCTAAGGTAATGTCTGAATCTTTTAAATATTTTGTAATATCAGTAAATATGTTATTATAATCACTTCCGTATTTTTTTAAATTATTTCCACACAATATGTCTCCAACTGTTGAAATCTTAATTAATTGATTAGTCTTAAATTCATCTAATCCTTCAAATTGCGCTGTTGTTGAAGTATATATATCCTCTATTTGTGCTTCTATTCTCGCTTTTTCTTCTGCTATATTTTTCTTTTCATATAATTTTAATATTTTTATACCTAAAAGTCCTACACAAATAATTAAAATCAACATACTACTTATAATAATAAAAGTTTTATTACTTATTGTTTCCCATATTATATTATCTCTTCTTCTGCTTCTTGCTCTTCTATGTGACATTTCTTCCTCCAATTTTTATTGTTTCTTTTCACATCTAACATTGATAGAAAATAATGGTTTATATCAAATATTTTTTAATTGATTAACTGTATATTTATAGTCTTTGGCACTAATTAAAGACGTTCCAACAACTGCAATATCTATACCTGCATTTTTAAGTTCTTTTATATTGTCTAACCCTATTCCACCATCTGCTTCTATTTCAAGATCTAGATTGTTTTTTTCTATATATTCTTTTAAGTTTCTTATTTTTTCTATAGTTTCTGAAAGTAGTTTTTGTCCACCTTTTCCGTGGTTCAACAGTCATAACTAAAACGCTGTGTATTAAAGGTAAATATTCATATATATCTTCTACCTTTGTATCAGGTTTAATTGATATTCCAACTTTTGAATATTGTTTTATATATTTTATCAAATCCAAAACTTCTTCTTTATTTTTAGTTGCTTCTAAGTGAAATGTTATATTTTTAGGCTCATTAGGAGAAAAAATATCAACATATTTTTTTACATCTTTAACCATCAAGTGAACGTCTAATGGTATGCTTGTTATGTTTTTTAAGTTATCTGCATAAATTTTCATAAGTTCTGATGTGTCTTTTTCTACAAATTTTCCGTCCATTACATCTAAATGATAATAATCAATATGTGCTAATTCTAATCTATAAAAAGTATGTACTGATTCTTCTTCTTTTACACTTAAAACAGATGCGGATATTTCCATAATTTCTTCCCTTTCTTTAATTACCACAATTTAATTTTTTGGATTTTTAATAATAATATTAATATGCACACTCTTTTATTTAGAGTGTGCGATATTAAATTAAGTTTAAATATACAAATTTGCATTTTCGTCATATTCATCAATATTTATTTCTTTTGTAATTGTTTTTGTCATACTACCCTTAGTAATCTTAACTTCTATTTTTTGTGTACCAGTACCTGTTATTGTTCCTAAATCAACGTTTTTTGCACCTATTGTTGATGATTTTCCATTTACAGTTGTTTTTCCATTAACTACTACTGTAATAGTAACTGTATTTTCTCCTACTACATTAGATTCGTCTTCAATTTTTGGTACCTCTTCTAAAATTAATTTTACAGTCTTTTTATTTTCTTCAAATTTATTAACTTTAATTTCAACTTCTGTTCCTTCTGCAACTTCTTCTCCTGAAACAACACTTTGTGAAATAACCTTTCCGTTTTCTTTTTCTTCATCTGTTACATATGTTACTTTTGCATTTAGGTTTGCATTGACTAGAGTTGCATTTGCTGTTCCTTCGTCCATTCCTATAACATATGGGACTTTAGTTTTAGCTGTTCCTGCACTTACTTGTACAGTAACTTTATCTCCTGCTTTTACAAGTGTTCCTTCACTTATATCCTGTCCTATAACATAACCTGCTTCAACAGTATTGTTATTTTTAGTTTCTTCTACTAACTCTATTCCAAGTTCAGTTGCTAGTTCTCTTACTTCTTCTATCTTCTTTCCTATAAAGCTTGGAAGTTCAGATGTCTCTGGTCCTTTGCTTACTACGACTTTAATTGTTTCTCCTTCTTTAATTTTTTCTCCATCTTTAAATTCTGGACTTTGAGAAATTATTTTTCCTTCTTCAACATCTTGACTTGCTACTTCTGTTGATTCAAGTTTAAGATTTAATGATTTTAGTTCACCTTCTACTTCTTCCAAAGTTTTATTTACTAAGTTTGGAATACTTACTTTCTTTGTTATTCCTCCGTCTAGTGCTATCTTTGTTATTGTAAACACAACTACAAATATAAGTATTAGTCCTAATATGAATATAAGTATCTTTGATTTTGGATGTTCTTTGAAAAAGTTATTTTTTTTCTTTTCATTTTTATTATTTTTATCTTTTTCATCAACTGCTTTCATAACTCTTGTATATTCGCCATCTTTATTTTCAATTATAACAAAATCACCATCTGGGTCTTTAAGGGCTTTTGCCAAATCTTTTAGCATTTCAGTTGCTGATTGATATCTTTCACTAGGATCTTTTCTCATTGCTTTTACTACAATTTGATTTACTGCTGTTGGTATGTCTGGATTTATTTTTATTGGTTCATCAGCTTCTTCTTGCATATGTTTTAATGCTACTGATACAGGAGTATCTGCGTCAAAAGGTACTTTTCCAGTAAGCATTTCATACATAACAACACCTAATGAGTATAAATCTGATTTAGAGTCTGTTATTCCACCTTTTGCTTGTTCAGGTGAAAAATAATGTACTGAACCGATTGTTGTTCCAAATGCTGTTATTGTAGAATTAGAGACTGCCTTTGCTATTCCAAAGTCCGTGACTTTAGCGACTCCATCTTCTGTAATAATTATATTATGTGGTTTAATATCTCTATGGACTATACCGTTTTTATGTGCTTCTTCTAATGCTGATGCAATTTGCATTGCAATATTTACCGCCCATTTCCAAGATATTATACCATCTTTTTTGATAATTTGTTTTAATGTTTTTCCTTTTACTAGTTCCATTACTATGTAATATAAATTACTATCTTCTTCAAAACCAACATCATATATTGATACAATATTTGCATGTGATAATCCAGCTGCTGATTGAGCCTCTGTATTAAATCTTTTTATGAAATCTGAATCTGTTGTATATTCATCTTTAAGTACTTTTACAGCAACATATCTATTAAGTACATGGTCCTTTGCCTTAAATACTTCAGCCATTCCACCATTTCCTACTTCTTCTAGAATTTCATAACGATTTCCTATTATTTTTCCTATCAAGTTCATAACTTTTCTCCTTACCTTATGATTATTGCGGTTATATTGTCTTTTCCACCTAGGTCATTTGCTCTTTGTACTAATAATTTTGTTGCATCTGTTGGATTTTCTTTAATAATTGATTTTATTTCTTGTTCTGGTACCATATTAGTCAATCCATCTGAGCACATAAGTATTGTATCCCCTCTAAAAAATCCATGCACTGATGCGTCTGGTTCTACAAATGTAGTACATCCAAGAGCTTTCATAAGCATATTTTTCTTTGGATGCTTCATGCTTTCTTCTTTAGTAATTTTTCCTTCATCAACTAATTGTTGTACATAACTATGGTCTTTTGTTAGTCTTCTTATTACTTCTTTTCTTATTCTGTATACTCTACTATCTCCAATATGTGCGATAAAAGCTTTGTTTTGGTATATTAGACAAATATCTAATGTTGTTCCCATATTACTTATCTCTGTATTTTCTTGTGCTTTTTCATATACCACCATATTAGCATATTGAACACTACTTTTTACTAAATTTAATAAATCTTCTTTATTTTTTTCAAAATTAGTTTGGATATAACTTTTAGCAGTTTGCACAGCAAGCTTACTTGCTATTTCTCCACCATCATATCCTCCCATTCCATCTGCTAAAATAAATAATTGTATTTCATCATCTGGAAAACTAATGTAAAAATAGTCTTCATTAATTTCTCTAGCTTTTCCCACATCTGAAGTTGCAAAAGCTTTTGCCATTAATTATTTCCTCCTATATTTTTTCTTCTAAGTTGTCCACATGCTGCATCAATATCAGAACCTAACTCTCTTCTTATCGTTGCAGTTATTCCATGTTCATTTAAATAATCTCTAAATTTTATTATATTTTCTAATGAACTTTTAGTATATTTACCATTTTCTATTTTATTTATTGGTATTAGATTAACATGGCATAACATTCCATTTAATAATTTAATTAAGTCATCTGCGTCTTTTAAATTATCATTGTTGTCCTTTGCTAATGCATATTCAAAGGATATTCTTTTATTTGTTTTGTTTATATAATATTTACAAGCCTTCATTAATTCTTCTATATTATATGCATTATTTACTGGCATCATACTTGAACGAGTTTTATTATTTGCACTATGTAAAGATATTGACAATGTACATTGAATATTTTTATCTGCAAATTCATATATCTTAGGAACTATTCCACTTGTTGAAACACTTATATGTCTGGCTCCAATATTTAGCCCTTTTGGATTGTTTAATATACTTATTGCGTTCATTACATTATCGTAATTATCCATTGGTTCACCAATGCCCATAAACACAACATTTGATATTTTCGAGTTTGTGTCTTGTTCTATTGCTATAATTTGTTCTACTATTTCTCCTGATGTTAAATTTCTTATAAATGGTATTCCTGTTGAAGCACAGAACTTACAACCCATTTTACAACCTATTTGTGAAGATACGCAAACTGTCTTGCCAAAATGATATTCCATAAGGACAGATTCTATTGCATTTCCATCCCCTAATCCAAAAAGATATTTTTTTGTTCCATCTACGGATTCTAACTTTTTCACGATTTCAAAATTACATATATCATAATTTTGCTTTAACTTTTCTCTAAGTTCTAGAGATATATTAGTCATCTCATCAAAGCTTTTTACTTTATCTATAAATAACCATTTAAATATTTGTTCTGCTCTAAATGGCTTTTCGCCTAAGAGTTTTAGTTCTTCTTTTAATTGGTCTAAATTATAATCTTTAATGTTTTTCATAAAGTACTCCTACTATATTTTATATCACTATTTTTTATATATTGCAACATTTTGCTACAATTTTATTATTTCCGTAGTATTCCGAAGTTATAAATCATTTAATTGTTTAAATCATAACAAAAAGAAATTTC
>CANQLO010000020.1 GCA_947624715.1 uncultured Clostridia bacterium | reverse complement strand
TTTTATATCTATTTTTGTCATTCACAAAATCCAATCATTCAACAGTCTGGTGTGTGTGTGTGTGTGTGTGTACAGCCCCAAGGCTTTTAGCTTCTTTGTTATTTATTTTCATTTCTTTCTTCCTCTTTTGAATTTATTTTTTACTTTTCCTAAGTATGTGCTTATTATATATTTGCGTTTCTCATTTGTCAAGTAAAGGGTATAACTTTTATGCAAATTTACAAATTAATACATATTTAATAATTTTTGTGAAATAATACTTTTTACTATGAAAATTATAAATGATTTAATTAATTTAATAAAATTTAAAGAATTAGAAGAATATGACTTCGTTTTACCTGATGCAGATGCATCTCAAGATAGTCAAATTGCGAGCAAAACGGAGGAGCTTTCGCCCCTTGAAAATACTAGTGAAAATGTATACTCTTCTATTGATGTAAATATAGAATATGTTAAGGTAAAATACAATACTTTAATTAATAGTGATATAAAAATTAGAGAATTTTATATAAATGCAAAAAATAAGCAATATAAAGCCTTTCTTCTTTACATTGATGGAATGATTAATAGTCAATCTATTAATAAATTTGTAATAGAACCTTTAATGCTCAAAAATACATCAAATACTACAAACTCTAATCCAGACATAGTTAGTACAGCAGTTACTAATAATGTCATTGTTAGACGTGTTAAAAAATTTAATCTTGTTGATTACATTTCCGAATGTCTAGTTCCACAAAATGATGTATCTACTTCAAAAAAATTTAAAAGTATATTTCAAAACGTAAATATGGGACTTTCGGCATTATTTGTAGATACTATTGACACGGTTTTCTTAATTGATGCAAAAGGATTTGAAAAACGTAGTGTTGAAGCTCCTGAAAATGAGGTCATTATTCGTGGCTCTCATGAAGGTTTTGTAGAATCTATACGTACAAATACCTCTCTTATTAGGAGAATTGTAAATAACGAGAATTTAATTATTGAGGATATGAGCGTTCGGAACAATTAATTCTACAAAAATACGGTTTGTGTTATCTAAAAAATGTTGCAAATGACGACTTAGTTGCAGAAGTAAAATATAGAATAAATAATCTTGGTGTTGATTATTTAATTTCATCTGGTCAATTAGAACAACTTATTGAAGATACACCATATAACCTTCCACAACTTATCGCAACAGAAAGACCTGATAGAGTATCATCATATATTTTAGAAGGAAGAGTTGCTATTTTAGTAAACCGGGACTCCCTATGCACTAGTTGCACCTGCTGTTTTTATTGACTTTTTATCAGCTCAAGAAGACAGAAATTTGAAATATCAATATACAAATCTATTAAAAGGTATTAGACTTCTTGCCTTATTCTTAACTGTACTTTTGCCCGGGCTTTATGTTGCTGTTGCAACTTTCCATCAAGAGCTTGTTCCTACTGAGCTTCTTTTTGCAATAGTAGCCTCTAGGAGTAATGTACCTTTTCCTGTAATATTTGAAATATTAACAATGGAAATTTCATTAGAGCTTATAAGAGAATCGGGTGTAAGAGTTCCAACTCCTCTTCGGTCAAACTATTCGGTATAGTACGGTGCATTAATTTTAGGAGATGCAGCAGTTTCTGCAAATATTGTAAGCCCTATTCTTGTAATAATTGTTGCAATTACAGGAATAACAGCTTTTGCAATACCTGATTATTCACTCAGCTTTCATGTGCGTATTATGAGATTTATGTATATTGTTTTAGGATATTTAGCAGGCTTTTTAGGCATAGCTTTTGGATTTATTTTGCACATTAGTATACTTTCAAGCATAAATTCATTTGGTGTATCATATTTAAGTCCCTATTCACCTGTTGCAAATACGGATAATTCAGGATTTTTCTTAACACATATATGGAAAAGAGAAAATAGGCGTAGTTTCTTAAATACAAAAAGGCAAAAAAAGGAAGAAGAAATAAGCCTAAAATGGAAGAAATAGAAAGAAAGGAGTTTTTAAAAATATGAAAGAAAGGAAAATAGGAACATACCAAGCAATTTCAATTGTAGTTACTGTTATGATTTCTCATATAATATTAAACTTACCAAATCATTTAATAACTCAAACTGGTTCTTCGACACTTTTAAATCTTATATATATTTTTGCAATCACACTTATTATATTTGGTATTGCAGTAAAAATATTTAAGCTTTTTCCTAATAACGATATTATAGATATTTGCGAATATTCAGCTGGAAAAACTGCTAAAAATATATTCGCAGTTTTTATTTTTATCTATTTATTAGTAATTTCAGCATTTGTAATTAGAACATTTGCAGAAAGCCTTATAATTATATATTTTCCAAATATTGACATAGAACTAGTAATTTTAATTTTTATTGCTATAACCGCTATAATGAACTTTTTTGGCTTAAAATCAATAGCAAGAACTACTATTATTACTCTTCCAATTATTTTGCTTGCAATGATTGTTATTTTCTTTTCAGCTGGTTCTGACTTTATATATCAAAGAGCTCTTCCTATTCTTGGATATGGTGCATCCGAAACATTTATTTCTGGCCTTCGGTAACATATTTGCATTTAGTAGCATGTTTATACTAGCTCTTATGATGCCTCTTATTGGAGATGGAAATAGATTTAAAAAAATAGGTTTGATATCTCTCATTATCTTTTTTATCTATCTAATATTGGGCGTTATTGCTCTACTTTTCTTAATTCCTTCAGTAACAGAAATAAAAAATACTTTATCAATTTATATATTAGCTAGACAAGTAAATTTTGGTGACTTTATTCAAAGAATTGATGCTTTATTTATCCTAATATGGCTAATGTCAATATTTAGTTATTTAGCTATTACGATATATTATGCTGTAAATACTTTTAAAAAAGTCTTTAATATTAAGCATAAAAAATCAATGATATACAGCATATCTGCTTTAATTTTTATAATTAGTATGCTTCCTAAAAATATTTCTGATGTTAGCTTTTTTGAAAGTACTTTTTACAAATACACATCAATTGTCTTTGTTTTCTTCATCTGCTTTGCAATTTTGATTAGTGGATATATTAAGAAAAAAGCTGAACTTAGGAAAGGAGAAAGAAATTTTGAAGAAACACCTTAATATATTAATTATTATAGTAATTCTCATATTTTTTACTATAAGTACCCGTTATACAAAACAAGACCTCAATGATATGGCTTATGCTGTTGCTCTTCGGTATTGATGTGCGGAGAAAATAGTGATTTAAAAATAAGTTTTCAGTTATCTATTCCTTCTGCAAATGCTTCTTCTGGCTCATCTTCTGGTGGTGGTAGTTCTTCTGACTCATCAGACACCGTAATTGATACAATTGAATGTACTTCCGTAGAATCTGGAATAAGTCTAGCAAATGGATACGTTAGTAAAAAAATAAACTTATCACATTGTAAAGTATTAGTTATCTCAGAAGAAGTTGCAGCTGTTCGGCATCTCTGACATCATATATACTTTAATTAATGATGTTGAACTAAGACCTGACTGTAATATTTTAATTTCTAGATGTGATGCTTATGACTTTCTATCTAATTCTAAATCAGAGCTTGAAAGTATAACTGCAAAATATTATGAAATAATAGCTAATTCAAGCCGTTACACAGGATATACTTCTGACATTACTATTTTAGATGTCTTTAATAGGCTTACTGATACCTTTCGGTGAAGCATCAGCTACATTACGGCTCTATTACATTACCTAATAATGACTCAACCTCCTCTAATGCTGATACTGACACAATAGCTGGAGAAACAACTTCCACCTCTGGAAGCGATGGCAAGCCATCTTCAAATATTGATGTTGTTGGCCTTGCTGTGTTTAAAGGGGATGTACTTGTTGGAGAATTAACAGCCACAGAAACTATTTGCCATTTAATTGTAACAAATGATTTAGAAGAGTGTATATTCTCTATTCCGAGTCCTTTTGACGAAGATAATGCAATTGATCTTTATGTAACCATGAACGATAAAACTAAAAATAGCGTCGATTTTGTAAATGGTGCTCCATATATTACAACAGATGTAAAGCTAAATGCAAGAATACTGTCAGCAGGTAAAAATACAAACTATTTTGCTGGAAATAATTTAGAACTTATTAAAAGCTATGCAAATTCATATGTTAAAAGTGAATTAGAAAAATATTTATATAAAACATCTAAAGACTACAAATCAGATATTGCTTTACTTGGAAGACATGCTGTAAAGCACTTTACGACATGGGATAAATGGGTAAATTACGACTGGTTAGACAATTATACTAATTCATTCTTTAATGTAAATGTAGATGTAAATATCATTTCTAGCTATTTAATTTCATAAGATTTGGAGGCTTGCCATGATTATAATTGTATTAATTTTAAGTATATATGCATTTATTAAAACTATTGGTTATGCAATTTACGAATATCAAGATAATTCTAATAAAATTGCAACTGTAATAATTGTTATTTTAGCGTTTGTTTCACTTATTCGGTCCAACAGTTATTACTATTATTAGATAATAGCTAAAAACAATTAAAAATTATTTTTGAATAACCGCGTAAGCGACCAACCGGAGCGTAAGCGAAGGGCGAATGGAGCAATCTACATTAGAACTTTTCTTTTGTAGATTGCGACACACAAGGTTATGAAAAAAATAATTTTTTAATTGTTTTATAATAACTATATGATAATACCCACATGCGCCAAAAGAAGCAATAATGTATTTAACATTTATTGCCTCTTTCTTTTTATTTTTTACCATCTCTTTTTATATCATATACGATTGCATCTTCATTGTTGAATAAATATCCTCCATCTGTTGTGTCAGATTGTATTGGATTAATATCTTCACTATCATCAAATGCATCAAAATCAATTTGGTCTGCTTTAAACGTTGGTTTTTTACTTATTCTATCTTTTGGAGCATCATTTAAAATTCCTGATTGATACTTTTCAAAGTTAAATGTCTTAACTTTATGTGTTTCTTTATATTTTGATGGCATAAAATCAAGTTTTGCAACTCCAGTAAAGCTTTTTCCTTTATCATCTTTATACTTAAATGCACAGCTCTTAAATGTAAGTGATTGTAATTTACCAAGTTCAAAGTTCTTCTTCCAGCCCCATTTAACACCTTTTAAGTCTCCATATGATATATCTTTAACACTAGAATTACCAAGCAAGAATTGATTTCCTTGTCCTTCTGCTTTCATATTCATATCTTGAGAAAATAGCCATTCCCTCTTATCTCCAAATTCTTGTGACCAAAATTCATTTTCCTCTGGTGAAAGGTTACCAAAGACAATCTTTGATGTACAGTTAGAAAGAATCGTTCTTCTTGATGTTGGTACAGCATTTAATTGTTCAAGGTTTTGTGCTGTTACAATCGTTCCTACTTTATATTTTCTATATAACGTAAATAATGATAAGGTTGCTCCTGTTAAGAAGTCTGGGAACTCATCAATATACAATAAATGTGGTATTCTAGTGCTTTCACTTCCTGGTCTTTTTAATACTGAACGTTGCATAGAAAGTAGGAAGAATAAACCAAATGATTTTTGTAGTACTGGCCCAATATCTCCTCTTCTTGTACAAACCATTGTGACTTCTCCATTTTCTAATGCTTTATCAAAATTTATATTATTTGTTCTATTACATAAAATATTCTTTAATCCTGGAATTCTAAGTAAAGCATCTAGCTGAGTAATTGCAACATGAACATACTTTTCTGTCTCAGGTCTCATTATAGCATCTGTATAAAAATGCTTTCTAAAATATCCAAGCTGTAATTTATGCTTTTCTGCAAGTTCTGGATCTTCTTCTAGTTTTTTACACATATCAACTGCTAAATCGAAGTCATTTAAAATGTCTAACATATCCTCAAGATTTGGTAGTTCTCCATTATTTAGTCTAGGATACATCTCAGCAAGAAGTATTGTTATATTTTCAACTGCTTGAGCTGCTGAATTTTGGAAAAATACTTCATCTTCCGCTGGTCTTGTTGTACTATATGATGTCGAAATAATAGAAGATATAGTTGCTGCAATCTCTCCTGGTGCTCCATATGAAAATGGATTTAATCCAATAGAATTTGGATTATTTGGATCCACAATATTAATCTTAATATTAAAGTTCTTTACAACATCCATCATTCTATTTACTGATTCGTAGTCTGGAGACATGAATGTAATTCCTAAATCTTTATATGTTATTCTTGCTCCATCCGCATATATTAATTTGTTTAAATATGCCTTATATAATTTTTCTTTTCCAGGTGTAGGCTCAAGCATATTTAATGTAAAGTTTTCATTTATATATTCATTTGTATATGGACAATTAATTGTTGCAAGTCCTGTCTTTAATGCTGTAAATCCCATCTCTTTTGATGCTTCTTTAAAGAAATATTTTTTTTCTATATCACGTGCCATCATTGGCTCTAATAATAAAGCAGTTTTACCCATTCCTGAAGGACCACAAACTAGCATTGGGTCTGCTCTTCTGTTATCATATATTTTAACAGTTTTGCCTGTCTCTTTATCGGTAGAAATAACATTTTCAAAGCTATATGCTCCTGTTTGAGTTGATTTTTTTGATAAGTCAATTCCTGTATAATCCCAAATTGACTCTTTTATTAACCTTGTATCTGCAACCCCAGCATAACACCACCAAAAAATTGAGAAAAATGTTGTAAGTGGAATATATGCAGCAATAGATTGGAAAGCAGGCTTTATAACATTTGTAAATTTTGTAACTATTTCAACATAATTTGGTACTGATAATAAAAACATCCACTCTGCTGCATTTATCCATTGAGTAAACATAGAAATTGCAATAATATATAATGCTATTGCATACATATATACAATAACTATTTTAAATTTTCCAGATGATGCATATTTTGAATTACCTGAAAAAAGAAACGCTAGAACTGGACATGCAAGTGCAAATGTATATGTTATAGGTCCCCAATATGAGACTGAAATACCTGTAAATATCATGAATAACATTTCTACTATTCTATCTACTGCAATATAAATAGTTGCAAGAGTAAATATATATGTAAAAAATGTATTTCTATCTGTTTTTAACACTTTTAGTAATTTATCAATATACTTCAAATTTTTCACCGCTTTCTTAACTTAGATTTTGCATAAAATCATACATATATATTATGACATAAATTCACTAAAAAAACAAGTATTTTTAGCATTTAATATTACAAAAAGTTACATGATAATGATTTTATATTAAAGAATAGCTGAAATGATTTATTTGAAAGAGCTGCGTAAGCGAACAACCGGAGCGTAGCGCAGGGCGAATGGAGCAGTCTACATATATATCTTTATTTTGTAGACTGCGACACCAAAGCTCTAAAAATAAATCATTTCAGCTATTCTATTGAAACAACACATTATACTGTAACCATTTAATCTAATAGTTTAAGCTCTACATCTTCAACCTTATATTTGTTTGTTTCTTCATCTAATCTGAACTCAATTAATGTCTTTGTAAGATTTTCTTGTATTTGTCTTAAATCAGTTGTAAAATATAATTTTATTTTTGATATTTCTACATTATTTGTAACAATCTCTTTAAAACATTCTGCTGTGTGTCTTTCATCTTCACAAACAAGTATTAATTGTGGTAAGGTGCTAAAGCCAGAATCCATTGGTACAAAGTTTTCGTAGAAATCTTTATACATACTCATTTTGTCAACTAATTTCTTTTGCCAATCCTCTTCTCTTCTTATTACCTCAAATAAAAATATGATTGACTTAGAATTTTTAGTAAGTTTAATAGAGCCTCCTGTTGCCTTAAACACCTTTCCAAGTGTTTTTGCCTTTAACGTAGGCTTAACTACATACTCATCAAAAGCTTTTACTTTGTTTAAGTAAGCAATTATTACTTGGTTTCCTGCAAGTCTTTTTTTTATCATTGCAACAGGCTTTATATTGTCTGATTGTTGCCATTTACATTCGATTCCTCTTGATGTTAAAAGATATTTTCCCATCTTTTCTAGGCAATATATTCTGTATATTCCCTTACCATCCTCAGATTTAAAGTAATATCTCGTTAATATTTTTGACTTTATAAGCTGTTCTAATTTATTGTTAAGCTTATCTTGTGATTTATATTCAATACCTTTATAATCAAGCATTTGGCATAATTGTCTTGATGTCATGAACTCAAATTCATTAACAAGTTCAAGTATTGCAAAATGTAAGTCATTAATGTGACCTATATTTATCTTATGTACTATTTGGTTCATAGAAACATATCCGTCTTTTCCATCAAAAGTTTTAATTTCTCCTGGTCTTAATGCAAATGGAGATTTTTCTGCTTCTATTTTATTATCTTCTACCATATTTTTACCCTTCCTTTATTAATAATTTTACTTTTTTCTTTTCTGGAATAATCTTTTTTATATATACATCTACGTCTTGACCATACTTTATATTCTCTTTATATTCTGCTAGTCCAACTAAGTTTGGCTTTAGCTCTATAAATATACCATTTTTATCTTTTTCAGTTTCTCTTGCAATTCCTTTTACGACAGTTCCTTGTTTAAAATCTTTTATATTTTCTTCCCACGTGCCTAAAAGTTCTTTATATGTAAAAGATACTCTATTTTTTTCCTTATCTATATCTTTTACCATAACATCTATATCTTGACCTATTTGAAATCTTTCATAAGGTGATTTTATTCTTGATACAGACATATCTTCTATATACAAGAGTCCACTAATTCCGATTATCTATTTCTATGAATGCTCCATAAGGTTTTATTTGCTTTACTTTTCCTTTCACAATCATTCCTTTGCTTAAGTTACTCTCTTCTATATTAAATTTATTATACATAATTAATATCCCCTTTATCATTCGTACGATTTTATTATACTATTTTAAATCTATTTTTGCAAACTTTTTACTTCATCTTCTGTTAAATATCTCCATTTACCTATTTCAAGTGATTTAACCGAAAGATTACCTATTTTTGTTCTATGAAGTGCCTTTACCTTTTTGCCTATTGCCTCACACATTTTCCTAACTTCTCTATTTTTTCCTTCATGTATTGTTATTTCTAATCTTGATATATTTTTTTCTTTATCTATTTTTAATATTTTAACTATTGCAGGTTTAGTAATATAATCTTCAACTTCAACTCCGCGTCTTAAAGTTTCTACTTCATCATTCGTAATTTCGCCACCTAAAGTTACTGTATAGGTTTTAGTTACCTCATGTTTTGGATGTGTTATTTTATATACAAAATCCCCATCATCTGTAAGTATTAGTGCACCTGATGTATACATATCAAGCCTTCCGGCAAGGTACTATTCGCTTATTTATTTTTATCAAATCTAATACAGTTTGTCTATTAAACTGATCTTTTGCAGTTGTTACATACCCTATTGGTTTATTTAATAATATATATACATGGTTATTATTTACTTTTACATCTTTGTCTTTAAATGTAACTATATCTTTATCTGGAATTACCTTACTCCCAAGTTCAAAGATAGTTTCTCCATTTACTTTTACATATCCTTTTGTTATATATTCTTCACATTTTCTCCTAGATGCTACACCACACATCGCAAGATATTTTTGAAGTCTAACTTCTTCCATTTTTAAAAATTCCTTTCTTCTAGGCTATCAACAATATTTTCAAAATACTCAGGAAGTTTTGCTTCTATTTTCATTTGCTTTTTAGTAGTTGGATGAACAAATTCTATTGATTTTGCATGGAGCATTTGGCCTTCTACATTAAAAGGATTTTTTCCATTTGAATATACCATATCTCCAACAACAGGATATCCAATTTCTGCCATATGTACTCTTATTTGATGTGTTCTTCCTGTGTCAATCTTTATTTCTAAAAGCGTAAAACCATCATACCTTTTTAAAACTTTAAAATGTGTTACAGCTTTTTTTCCGCTTCTTTGTAACTGCCATTTTCTTTCTATCTTTATCGCTCCTACCTATTGGCATATCAATACTTGCCTCATTTTCTTTAACGATGCCTCTAACTAATGCTATATACGTCTTTTTTACAGTTCTATTTTTGATTTGTTCACTAATATCTATATGTGCCTTGTCATTTTTAGCTACAATCAAAACGCCAGTTGTATCTTTATCAAGTCTATGTACAATGCCGTGGTCTAATCTCTCCTCCAATCCCTGATAAAGAGCCTTTGCATATATTCATTATAGCATTAACTAATGTTCCATTAGGATTACCATTTGCAGGATGTACCACCATTCCCTTTGGCTTATTAACAACTATAATATCTTCATCTTCATAAAGTATATCTATCGGTATATCCTCTGCTTTAAGGCTTGTTTCTTTTGCTTTTGGCTTTTCTATATAAATTTTATCTCCTTCTTGTACTTTATACGATGCTTTAGCATTTTTTTCGTTTACTAAAATATTTCCTTCGTCAATTAATCTTTGAGCTGTAACCCTTGATATATCATTATCAAGCATCGTAATACATTTATCTAATCTCGTTCCACTTAAATTTTTTTCTATCACATATTCTTTGCTATCACTCATATCTCTAGCTATTTTCAACATTTAACCTTTCATAAAATATAAAATTATCATCCTTATATAATTCTTTATAATTGCTATCTTTAGAAAGAAGCATATTTAGTTTAGAATTACCAAATGTTATTACATGTGTTATTCCATATTCCTCAAATTTATCCTCATAATATACTCCAAGTCCAGAAATATTTAAGTAATCAGAAAATATGTCTACCCCTTCATTAAATTCAGGAGAATATAAATCTGCCCTAGAATCAATAAAAACTGGTATTCCTCTATATAGCAAATAGCTTCCATAGTTATAGTCATTAAATAGTTTCATTGTTTCTAGATTAAGGTTTCCTTTATCTGCTTCTTCTAATATATAATCTGCTGTTCCTACTGGATATGAAGCTGGGTTTATATAGTCATTATTAATTTTTTTAACATAAATCGTAAATGTACAAAGTAAAATCATAGCAATAGATATTACCTGACCTAATCTACTTGTACACATTTCTACAAATTCTTCAATACCTTTTTTATCATATTTATCAGTAAAGTCAACTATAAGTTTTGTGAAGAATATTCCTCCTATTATTGCAAGCATTGAAAATTGTCTTCTTGACATAAAAGTAAGTACCAATAAACCACCTATCATAAATAAATTTTTCAATGATATTTTTGTATCTGTGAACATCATAATTATTGTTATAAGTACAATACAAATTAATGCTTTTGAATGACTTGCAAGTGTTAAAGGTTGATGCTCTGAGATGTTTTTAGTTGTATTTCCTGACATAAGTTTAAATATGTGTGTATATGGTTCATCTCCTATCGGAGTTAACATTCCCATAAGGAAACACAAAATAGCAATCAAAATTAGCCATTTTACAGCATCTCTTCTTTCTAATTTTACCTTGTAAGGATTTGCTTCTCTTCTATCCATAAGCTCTTTAAAATCACTATATTTTTCCTGTACTTCTGAAAGTTTTATCTGTAATTTTTCTTGCTTTTCTGGATTTTTATTTTTCTTTTCTAAATTATTTATTTTCCTTTTTAATAAAGCAATTCTCATCTTATACCAAAAATACGAATCTCTTATTTTTATTACAACATACTCTCCAATGTAAGGCATAAGTAATATAAAGAAGAAATAGAATACTGCTGCATGCATATTTGCGATTAATAGGGCTATGAGCATTAATCCTAGTGCATATCTCTTCTTTTTAGTATCTAAGAAGCATTCTACAAAAAGTATTTCTAATACAAATAATATGAATGTAACAAGCTGTGCACGTGCTGCAATAAAGTCATCAATTAAATACATAATTCCAATCGTTATTATAAATGAGAAAAATACATTTTTGTTTACTTTAGTATTTGTTATAAATAAAATTACTCCTAACAAACAGCTTAGAACTATTGTAGATATGTATATTCCTGTCATTCCGCCGTACTGAGTACACTAAATAAATGCATACATCATATAACCAGTGCGGATACGTGTAAGCTAAGTCGTGCCAAGAAAATGGGTCTACCCTATCTATTCCGTTTTCTAATATATGCTTTCCAATTGCTATTGTATAATATGTATCATTTTGTAGTGTCTTAGGTGTAAATGCAAATGAAAATAAAACTATGCAAATAATTGCAAGTATAGTAAATTTAATCTTTGTTTTTTTATCCATCTGTGTTTCCCTTCTTTTTCTATAATTATACATGTATTATATATTTAAAACTAAAAAAGGACAAGAGTTTTTTTAAATCTCTTGTCTCTTTTTTGCAATTAATGCTTTTATTTTCTTTCCCTCTTCTTTATACATCTTTTCATGCTCAGTTTCAATATTTATTTCAAATATATTTTCTTCTTGCAAATCATAGGTTTTAGATATTACATCAAATCCCGCTTCTTCAAAATATTTAAGACTATCATTAAAAAGGCCATCGTCGTCAGTTTTAAAATAGATTTCTCCTCCATCTTCTAAAAACTCTCGATATAGTAAAAGCTGTTTAGTATGAGTTAATCTCTTTTTCTTATGCTTAGTTCTTGGCCATGGATTGCAAAAATTTATATATATTCTACTTACTGTATCTTCTTTTGACATAAACAGATGAATTCTTTCTATATCATGTCTTGTAAGTATTATATTTTCTGGCTCTATATTAATTTGTTCGTAAGCTTTCTCTATATTTCTTTTACTAAGGCCAAGCATAGCATCCACCATATCTACTGCAATATAATTTATATTAAGATTAGATGATGCAAGGCTTGCAATAAATGAGCCTTTACCACAACCAAGTTCTATATGAATTGGTTGTGGTTTTTTAAAAGCTTCTTTCCATTTTGTTTTTAATTCTTCTGGATTATCTATATAAAATTTACATGCTTCAAGTTCTGGTCTTGCCCATTTTTTATATCTAATTCTCATTATTTATAATATTCTACTCCTGATTCAAATATCTTTTGGTCTGGATTTCCTGGAACATTTTTTATTATTCCTTTATAGCTTCTTTCTGAATGTCCCATCTTTCCTAAAATTCTACCATCTTTGCTTGTAATTCCTTCTATTCCATATACTGAGCCATTTGGATTATATCTTATATCATATGTTGCATTACCATCTAAGTCTACATATTGTGTAGCTACTTGTCCATTTTCTATTAATGTTTTAAGAACTTCGTCACTTGCAACAAATTTTCCTTCTCCATGAGATATTGGTATTATGAACTCTTCTCCTAAATCTACTTTATTAAACCATGGAGATAATTTTGAAACTACTTTTGTAGTAACCATCTTTGATTGGTGTCTAGCTATGTCATTGTATGTAAGTGTTGGCATCTCATCCGTCATATCAACTATTTTTCCATAAGGTAATAGCCCTAGTTTAACTAATGCTTGGAAACCATTACATATACCTAAAATTAATCCATCTTTTTCATATAAATGTTTATGTATTAATTCTTTTAGTCTTGGATTTCTAAATACAGATGCAATGAACTTACCTGAACCGTCTGGTTCATCTCCTGCACTAAATCCTCCTGGAAGCATTATTATTTGTGCTTCTTCTATTTGTTTTGCAAATGCGTTTATTGAATTTTCTATATCATGTGCTTTTAAGTTCTTAAATATTTCTACATTTACAGTAGCTCCTGCGTCTTCAAAAGCCTTACTTAAATCATACTCACAGTTAGTTCCTGGGAATACTGGAATAAATACTCTTGGTTTTGCAAACTTTGAAGTAGCAACAATTTCGCACTTTTTATCACTTAATATATTCTCACATTTTTCTTTTATTTCTTTTGCTTTAGTTGGGAATACTTTTTCAAGTGGCTCTTCCCATACTTTTATAAGCTCATCTAAATCAAGTTTTACATTATTTATCTCGATGTTATTTGTTCTGTTTGTATATCCTAAGACTTCTGCTTTTGGAACGTCAATATTTTCTGCAAGTTCAATTACAAAGCTTCCATACATAGGAGCAAATACATCTGGAGTTCCTTCAAACTTAAATCCAATTTTGTTACCAATACACATCTTTGTAATTACATCTGCTATTCCACCATTTCTAACTGTTGAAATAGATATTGCGTTTTTATCCTTTATCAAGTTATGTACTATCTCATAATTTTCTGTTAAGTCGTCAAAATCTGGTAAGAAATCTTTATCCATTTTTGTTTTTAGTATAACTACTTTTGAATTTGTATTTTTAAATTCTGTTGATGTAACAAAATTTGTATCTACTGTTCCAACACAGAATGATGTAAGTGTTGGTGGAACATCTAACTCGTTATATGAACCTGACATACTATCTTTTCCACCTATTGCTGCTATATTTAATTTTTCTTGTACATAATATGCTCCAAGTAATGCTGAAAAAGGTTTTCCCCATCTTGTGCTGTCATCTCTTAATCTTTCAAAATATTCTTGAAGAGTAAGCCAAGCCTTTTTATAGTCTCCTCCTATTGCTACATATTTTGTAAGTGATTCAATTATTGCATATACAGCTCCATGGAATGGACTCCACATTGCAATTTCTGGATTGTATCCATAGGTCATAATTGTTCCTGTATTTGTATATCCTTTTAAAGTTGGAATTCTTGCACACATTCCTTCTTGTGGCGAAAGTTGATACTTTCCACCAAATGGCATTAAAACTGTTCCTGCTCCTATTGAGCTATCAAATCTTTCAACTAATCCTTTTTGTGAGCAACAATTCAAATCTGAAATAGTCTCTTTCCAAGTTTTTTCTATATTTTTTGAATCTTTATGTTTTGTAAAATAGCTATTTTCATAATCTGGTTTATTAACAGTTATATTGCTTTTCTTAACATCTCCATTTGTATCTAGGAATGAACGGCTAATGTCTACTATAACTTTGCCTCTCCAATACATCTTTACTCTTGGAGTTTCTGTAACTTCTGCAACAACTGTTGTTTCAAGATTTTCTTTGCTTGCAAGTTCCATAAACTTATCTACATTCTCTTTAGCAACTACAACTGCCATTCTTTCTTGTGACTCTGATATTGCAAGTTCTGTTCCATCTAATCCTTCGTATTTTTTTGGAACTTTGTCAAGGTTTATTTCTAGGCCATCTGCAAGCTCTCCTATTGCAACTGAAACTCCTCCTGCTCCAAAGTCATTGCATCTTTTTATTAATCTGGTTACATCTGGATTTCTAAATAATCTTTGGATTTTTCTTTCTTCTGGAGCATTTCCTTTTTGTACTTCTGCTCCACAAGATGTAAGTGAACTACTATTGTGTGCTTTTGAAGAACCTGTTGCACCTCCAAGGCCATCTCTTCCTGTTCTTCCTCCTAAAAGTATAACTATATCTCCTGGAATAGGTCTTTCTCTTACTACATTTTTAGCAGGTGCTGCTCCAACAAGTGCTCCTATTTCCAATCTTTTTGCAACATATCCTGGATGATAGATTTCTGCAACTTGTCCTGTTGCAAGTCCTATTTGGTTTCCATATGAGCTATATCCTCTTGCAGCTTCGTTTGTAAGCTTTCTTTGTGGAAGTTTGTTTGGAAGTGTCTCTGAAACTGCTTTTCTTGGGTCACCGCATCCTGTAACACGCATTGCTTGATATACATATACTCTTCCTGAAAGTGGGTCTCTTATTGCACCTCCTAGGCATGTTGCAGCTCCTCCAAAAGGCTCTATTTCTGTTGGGTGATTGTGTGTTTCATTCTTAAACATTATTAGATATTCTTCTTCTTTTCCGTCAACTAATATGTTTGCCTTTATACTACATGCATTTATTTCTTCTGATTCGTCTAAATCTTTGAGTACTCCTTTTTTCTTTAATTCTTTAACTGCAATTGTTGCAACATCCATTAAGCAAATATCTTTTGCTTTTTTATTATCATAAACATATTCTCTTGATTTTTTGTATTCTTCAAAGATTTTTTCTAATAAGTCCCATTTAATATCTATAACTTCCAATTTTGTCATAAAGGTTGTATGTCTACAATGGTCAGACCAGTATGTATCTATCATTTTCATTTCTGTCATAGTAGGGTCTCTTTTTTCTTCATCTCTAAAGTATTTTTGACAGAATTTAAGGTCTTCTATATCCATTGCAAAACCATATTTAGTATAAAAGTCTTTAACATTTTCGTCTGTCATTTTTGTAAAGCCTTCAACAACTTTTATATCCTCTGGTTCTTTCATCTCTTGCATTACGCTATCTACTTTTTCTAAAAAACATTCTCTTGAATCTACTGGGTTTATTAAATATGCTTTTATTCTCTTTACTTCTTCTTCACTTAAATTACCTTTTAATACATAAATCTTTGCAGACTTTGAAGCAGGCTTTTCTCCACCTGTTATAATTTGTAAACATTCAGATAATGAATTTGCTCTTTGATCAAATTGACCTGGTAAAAATTCAACTCCAAATATTATATCTTCTGGATTTTTCTTATATTCTTCTTCATAGCATACATCTACTTGTGGTTCTGAAAAAATTGTATTTTTTGCTTTTTCAAATACCTCATCACTTATGCCTTCTACATCATACCTATTTAAGATAATTACGTCTTTCAAATTTGTAATTTGCAAATTCTCTTTTAAATCTGCAAGAACTCCTTTTGCTTCTACATCATAACCTGCCTTTTTTTGTACAAAAATTCTTTTTACCATAATACCCTCCATAATACATTAATTTGTTATATTATTTAATATATTTTCATCTGTAATAACATTATTGTTATTTTCTACATTTTTGTTTTCTTCATTTTCTTTGTTTTTTTCATTCTCAGATAATACTTCTAATTGCTTAATTAGCTTCTGTAATTCTTCTATATCTGTTCCAATTTGTGTCCAATCGTTAGAATTATTTGATTCTGTAAGATTATTATTTGCTTTTATTATCTGCTCAATTAATCCCTCTATTGTATCTGTATCTTCTACTTCAATGCTTACTGAATCATCTGAAAATAGAAGATTTTTAAGTGCTTCTCCTAAAGTTTCTCCCATTGCTAGCTTATTTCCTGATGCAATTACTACATTCTTTAATATTGGTACACTCTTTGCTTCATTTAAAGATGTTTGATATATTGGTATCACATAAAGAAGTGTATTATTTATTGGTACTATTACAATTTCTTTAGTAATTCTAGTTCCTGTAACATTTAAGTTTGATATTTCTGATGATATTGTCTCATCCTGCTCTATTAATTTGTCAAGTTGCATTGGACCTATTACACTACTGTCATTAGAAAATTTATACAATGTAAGTGTGTTTTGTCCATCTTCAACTGTTCCAACTAAATATGCATTAAGGCTTTCTCTTCCATACAAATTATATACTGTAACTAAACCTAATTCATTCTCATCTGAATCTACTGTTTTTACCATTGTATAAAATGGCTCCATTTTTGATTTAATTGATGTATTAATTAAATTCGAATATGATGCAATTTGCCATACATCATTTCCTCTATAAAGTACATCAGGTGATACATCATGGTACATTGCTAAAATTTCGGATTGTATATTGTATAAAAATTTAGAATATGTAAAATATTTTGATATTCCTTCTGGTATTTCATTTTCTTCTTTAAATAGATTTTCATACATATTGTTGTATACCATAATAATAGGGTCAGTTTTATCCATTATATAAAAATTTATGTTTCCATTAAAAGCATCTACAATTACTTTTACTGAGTTTCTAATATAGTTTATTTCTCTTGTATCATTTTCATAGGTTATTCTTGTCTTTTGAGAATATGGATACTCATTAGATATTGTATATGCATCTAAAACCCAATACAAATTTCCATCTTCTCCTATTACCAAATATGGGTTTTCATCATATAAAAGATTTGGCATTATTTTTTTTGCTCTTTCTCTTATATTCCTATTTAACAATACTTTGCTATCTTTACCTGAAAGTATAATTCCTAATTTCTTTTCTTTTATAGAAAGGATTGCTTTATCTAATATTCCTAGTGAAATTCCACCTTCGCCATTATATTTATATATTTCGTTCTGTGATGCACTTTTTGGATAATCAAATTCGTCTATATTGTTTGATACATTTATTATACTATTAGTTTCCATTCCATAGTATATTCTTGGTTCTTTGATATTTTTGCTTTCGAAGTCTTTTGAAATATATTTTATATTTCCATTTTCATCTGTCTCACTAGCTGAAACCTGAATCGCTCCATATCCGTGAGTATATTCATTTGCTTCACTTTTATATGTTGTATTTGCACTATTAATTTCTCTTGCTGATATATATGTTAATTTATTATTATAATAGGCTGTTCCAATCTGATTATATGTATAGTATCCCGTGCTTGTTTGTGTCTGCTTTAAATTATTTAATAGTACATCTTCTGTAACTATTGGTATATTGTTTATTACTTCTTCATTTTCTTCTGCTTCATCTGTCTTTATAGTTCCTGTACTATCTATCTCTTTTTCTTCAATTTTTATGTTATATGCAGTTTTTGTGAAATTAATATTAGAAAGTATATTAGATTTTTCTTTGTCTAACTCACTTCCTTCTATAAATATCATTTTATACCCTACCATAACTATAAATAGAGCAACTAAATATGTTGGAACTATCGCTAATGATTTAATTACTTTCTTTGAATTTTCTTTTCTAAAAAATTTAATTGCCATAGATATCGAAAGTATTATAACTACTCCTAATATCCTGTATCCCCAAAGTTTTACAGTTTTTTCTACAATACCTGCTCCAACAAGACTTGTTTCTAAATCATTATTTATATTTAAAAATCTGTCTAAAACTATATTCTGCATATTGAATATAATAATGCCAACAATTAAAAATGTAATTATCATTACATTGAATAATAAGTGTTTTATAAATGTATTATTTTTAAGGGTTTGTCCATCTATGCCTTCAAAGTATGTATTAAATACTATTATATAATATATCGCTATATATATAGTTAGAGCAATTACTATTCCAAGAAGATAATATAAGATAAGTCCAATTAATGGTGCTTGAAACATATAAAATCCAACATCCATATTAAATAATGGATCTGATATTCCGAACCACGCATTGTTTATAAATAAAATAACTTTTTCTAGAAATAAATTAGGTGCAAACATTGCAACAATTAATGCAAATATTAGTGCTATTGATTTATTAGGTAATTTTGGCATTTCGATTTTTTCTTGTTCAAAGAATTTTCTTAAACCTTTTTTTATGAATAAATTTGTTATAAATACAGTTATAAAAATGAATATAAAATTAGATATTGCAATAAATATTTTGTATTTTATATTTTGATTAAATACATTTAGATAGTTTTCTCCTATTTCTAATGTTTCTAAGTAATCTGCTCTGCAAGTTATAAACATCCCAATTGAAAATATAGCTAAGAAAGCTAAAACCAAAGCTGTTCTTATTCTATATTTTTTCTTTTTCGTTTTTATTTGTTCTTCTTTTGGTAATGTTTGAGGACTCGTATTTATTTCTGCCAATATCAAAACTCCTTTCTTTCTACTTAAATAATGGCTCTCGTAAAATCATCTGCGTTAAATATTTCCATATCGTCAATTTGTTCTCCAACTCCAATAAACTTAACTGGTATTTTGTTTTCATGTACAATACCAACTACAACTCCACCTTTAGCTGTACCATCAAGTTTAGTTAATATTAAACCTGTTATATTGCTAACTTCTTTAAAGGCTTTTACTTGTTCTATTGCATTTTGACCAGTTGTTGCGTCTATTACAAGTAATGATTCCTTATCTGCATCTGGAAGTTCCTTTTCTATAACTCTTTGGATTTTTTCTAATTCATCCATTAAGTATTTTTTATTATGAAGTCTTCCTGCTGTATCACATATTAAAACATCTACATTATTTTCTTTAGCTTTTTTTATTGCTTCAAATACAACTGATGCAGGGTCTGCATTTTCATCTTTTTTTATTATATCACAGTTTGCACGTTTTGACCATATCTCTAGTTGCTCTACTGCTGCTGCTCTAAATGTGTCTGCTGCTGCAACCATTACTTTCTTGCCTGACTTTTGTAATCTATTTGCAATTTTGCCTATTGATGTTGTTTTGCCTACTCCATTTACGCCTACAACAAGTATAACCGCTGGTTTAGTGTTTAACTTTAAGCTATTATCACATACTTCTAATATATTTTTCATTTCATCTCTTAATGCATTTTTTACTTCTTCTGCATCTTTAATATTTTCTTTTTTTATTCTTTGTCTTAACCTTGATATTATTTCAAGTGACGTTTCCATCCCTATATCTGACATTATTAAGGCTTCTTCAAGTTCTTCTAGAAGGCCTTCGTCTACTTTTCTAAAATTACTAAAAACTCCATTAATCTTTTCATCTATTGAATTTTTTGTTTTACCTAAACCTTGTTTTAATTTATCAAAAAAGCTCATTTGCTTTCCTCCATCTTTTTAATTATATACTCTTTTGCAAGATTATTCAATACTTTCTAGCTCTTTTATTTTATCTCTTAATTCTGCTGCTTTTTCAAACTCTAAATTTTGTGCGTGATTTATCATTTCTTTTGTTAACCTATCTATTACATCTTTGATATTCTCTTCTTCTTTTATGTCATATTCACTTTGTATATCTTCTACAATACTTGCCTTTATTGCATCTCTTACACTCTTTTTAATTGTTTTAGGTGTAATTCCATGCTTTAAATTATATTCTTGTTGCAATTTTCTTCTTCTATTTGTTTCTGATATTGCTTTTTCCATGCTTCCAGTTAACTCATCTGCATACATTATAACTTTTCCATCTGTATTTCTTGCAGCACGTCCTACTGTTTGTATAAGTGACCTTTCCGAACGCAAAAATCCTTCTTTGTCTGCATCAAGAATTGCAACAAGTGAGACCTCTGGAATATCTAGTCCCTCTCTTAAAAGGTTTATTCCGAACTAATACATCAAATTTACCTATTCTTAAATCTCTGATGATTTCCATTCTCTCTAGTGCCTTAATATCTGAATGCATATACCTAACTTTTATATCAATACTAGATAGATATGCAGTTAAGTCTTCTGCCATTTTTTTAGTTAAAGTTGTAACTAATACTCTTTCATTTTTTGCTGTTCTTTCATGTATCTCTTCTATTAAATCATCCACTTGATTTGTAACTGGTTTTACTATTATTTCTGGATCTAAGAGTCCTGTTGGTCTAATAATCTGCTCAACTACATTTTCTTTAGAATGTTCTAATTCATACTCTGCTGGAGTTGCTGAAACAAATATGCATTTATTTATCTTTTTCTCAAATTCTTCAAACTTAAGTGGTCTATTGTCAAGAGCTGATGGTAATCTAAAGCCATATTGTATTAAGCTTTCTTTCCTAGCTCTATCTCCATTATACATTGCTCTAACCTGCGGTATTGTTGCATGTGATTCGTCAATGAAAAGTACAAAGTCTTCTGGAAGATAGTCCAAAAGAGTAAATGGAGCACTGCCGTGGCTCTCTTCCGCTTATGTGCCTTGAATAGTTTTCTATTCCTTGGCAAAATCCAGTTTCTTTTAGCATTTCCATATCAAAATTTGTTCTTTCTTCTATCCTTTGTGCCTCTATTAGTTTGTTATTATCTTTAAAATATTTTATTCTTTCTTCTAATTCTTGTTCTATTGTAACTAAGGCTCTTTCCATTTTTTCTTCTCCTGTTACATAGTGAGAATTAGGAAATATCATAACATGTTGTCTTATACTTATTGTTTTTCCTGTGAGAGGGTTAATTTCTGTTATTTTTTCTATCTCATCTCCCCAAAATTCAACTCTTATTGCTTTTTCGTTTTGGTCTGATGGATATATCTCTAAAATGTCTCCTTTTGCTCTAAATGTACCTCTTTTAAAATCTATTTCGTTTCTTGTATATTGCATATTTACAAGTTTTTTTAATATTTCTTCTCTTGACTTAGTCATTCCGTGGTCTTAGTGAGACAATCATATTTTCATAATCTATTGGGTCTCCGCAAACCATATATGCACGAAACAGAAGCAACAATTATTACATCTTTTCTTTCGAAAAGTGCTGCTGTTGCTGAGTGTCTTAATTTATCTATTTCATCATTAATTGATGCATCTTTTTCTATATATGTGTCTGTTGATGCAACATAGCTCTCTGGCTGGTAGTAATCGTAATAGGAAACAAAGTATTCCACATTATTCTTTGGGAAGAACTCTTTGAACTCACTATATAATTGTCCTGCTAGTGTCTTATTATGTGCTAAAACAAGTGTTGGTTTTTGTACTTTTTGAATAATATTTGCCATAGTAAATGTTTTTCCGTGAGCCTGTAACTCCTAGAAGTGTCTGGAATTTCTTGCCCTCTTTTATTCCATTACTTAAATATTCTATTGCTTGTGGCTGGTCGCCAGTTGGCTTATAATTTGATACTAATTCAAACATTTTTCCTCCTTTATGACCCAAAAAAATGACAACTATTAACCTAAAAATTCGTGTAATTACCGAACAAATTCGTGTAATTCGTTTGCTTTTTTTATAATTTTTGTAAACATAATTGCCAATTACACGACTTGGGTCATAAACTTTGTTTTTCTAAACTAAATAATCTTATATAAATCTACTTAAAATTAAATAAGATTAAATGTTAATATCATAAGTAATTTTATCATTTTTTCATAAAAAATACAAGGTATCTAAATACCTCGTATTTCTTTTTACATTTATGCAATAAGTTTTTCATAATATTCTTCCATTATTATATCTGTTTCTATATCGGTACAGTCTATTATTTTGATTTTATCATCTTGCACCACTTTATCAATAAATGGCTCTAATTCTTCTAAACAGTCTTGTATTATTTCATTTTTATCTGTGTAGTTTTCAAATGTAATCATTTCTGAAGCGTGTCCTAATGATTGTGAAATTGCTTTCATACTAAAGTCATTTTTTGCTAATATAGTTGTATATGTTGTTCTTAATTTATGAAAAGGTAAATCTGGTAAGTTAGCCTTTTCTTTTATAGCTTTAAAATGTTGAAATACAAATCCTCTACTTCTTGGTCTGCCATAAGTAGAACAACATATATAGTTTAAATCTTGAAATGGATTACTTTTATCATTCTTTCTTCGATTCTTTCTGGCTTCATATAGTTTTCGTTCTTCCAATATAGCTTCAAATACTAAATCTGGAATATCTAATATTCTATAACTTGATTTTGTTTTTAATGGTATTTCTTGTTTAGTAAATGTTTTAGCAGGTACATCTTCTTTCTTACAGCCTTTCTTTTTGCCTAATTGCCTTTGAATATATAATTTTCGATGAATATAGTTTATATCTGAATATTTTATTCCGTTTATTTCACTTTTTCTTAATCCCATTAAAACAGCAAATAATATATGTAAATATATTGGTGTGCCTTTACTTTCTTTAATTAGCCTTACAACTTCTTCAATCTTATATGTTTTTCTTTCATCTATTTTTAATGTATGATAATTTGCATAAAATTCTTCTTTTTGTTCTTCCTTTGTTTTTCTTTTATGACTTTCTTCCTTATCTGGTAGTTTTACTCCTCTTGCAACATTTGTTGGTATAAATTTATTTATTACACCATCTTCTAATGCAACAGTAATTACTGTTTGCGTTAATCTTGCTACACTAGGAGAATATTCATATTCTTGCTCAAAAAATTTCTTTATATGTCCTCTTTTTAAATCTACTAATTTCAAATTACCTAAATTTTTGTTAATATGATTATAAATACAATTTTTATATGCATCTATACTACCTGCTGATTTTAATCTAGTAGGAACAATATATTCAAACCAGTATTCCATATAGGATTTTACTGTTACATTTGTATATACAACATATTTTCCATTTTCTAAATCTGAAATTATTTTATATCTTTCTTTTTCTGCAGTAGAAGTTTTATCAAATCCAGAATGTTGAACTTGTCTGGTAGAATTATCTTCTAATGTTAGTTTTACTCTAAATCCATAACTTTTCTTTATAGGAGTTACATTATATACTTTATAATCAATATATTTTATAGGTTTTAATTCAATAGCCATAAACTATGCCTCCATTTCTTCTGGTGCAAATTTATCATTGATAAATGCTAATATTCTTTTTCTTTCTTCCATAACATCACAATATATTTCGAAAGTTGTATGTGGGTTAGAATGTCCTAACAATGCAGATATTTTTATAATAGGAACTCCTTGTTCTATTAAAATAGTAGCAAATGTATGTCTTAATCCGTGAACAGAAATATTCGATATAGATAATTTAGGACAAACATTATATAAATATTTATTAAATGAATTTGGTATTTGTGGCTTTCCTGTTCTTTCATTAAAACTAACATAATCATAATCTTTAAAATCTTTATATCTTTCTTTTGAATTTTCCAATTTTAGCATTCGCTTTTTTAATTCTTTAATTATTATTTTGGGTACTCTTAATGTTCTATAACTATCTTTTTTTGGTGGCTTTTCTGTCAATTCATATTTATCTACTTTTACTTTTAATGCTTCTGGATTATCTTTTATTGATGGATCATTTACTAATTGTCTATTTATTCTTACGATTTGTTTTTCTATATCAAAATCAGAAAATTTTAATCCCATTATTTCTCCTTTTCTTAATCCACAAAATACTGCAAGTAATATTTCTAAATACCAATTACTATCTTTTGAATATTTTAATAATATACTTAATTCTTTTTCACTTAAAATCTTTATTTTAGGTTTTTCTCTGTAATATTTTTTAGTATATGGAATGGGATTGCTTTTTATATATTCATCTATCTTTGCATCATTTATTGCTTGATTTAAAATAGTTCTACATTTTTCTCCTGCAGACTTACTCATTTTTGATGATTCTTCAAGTATAGTATTGAAATAATCTGTACTTGCTAATTTCAATTTTATATCTGCCATTCCATTGTTCTGCCTTAAAACAGGAATTAAAATATTATAAATGACATAAGCAACACCTATTTCATAAGTTTTTTCTATTTGATTTTCTCTAAATACATATTCAAACCAATATATTAAATAATCTGATAACATTACTTCTTTATCAATTAGTAAATGATGAGAAGTTAAATCTTTAATAAATTGTTCATTATGTTTTTCGTAGCTTTCTTCTGCTTCTTCCTTTGTTTTAAAACCACCTATTTTTCCGTATTTAACTTTATAATCACTTTGCAATTCCTTTGTTCTATGATACCAAGAGCCTCTCTCATAAAAAGCTACACTTTTATTATTACTCATATTATTATTCACTCCTTATTACTCTCCACTTAACCATATATCAAAGGACTTTTTTGGAACTCTATATAACTTTCCAATTTTTATTACTTTAAAAAAGTGTGTGTTAGAATATACATCTTCTAAAAATTCATAAACTTTATTTTTCCCTATCTTTAAAATTTTTTGTATATCATCTGCTTCATACACTTTTTTACTGTTGTCATCATTGTCCACTTGAAATACCTCCTTAAAAAAAAGAGTTACTTATATGGTCTGCTAACAGAATATAAGTAACTTAACCTTTTATCAAATGTGTAAAAATATAAATTACACATTTGACTGACTTCTAATCTTTTATTTTAAATTTTTTATTTACAAACTCTACTGCATTATCTGGAGAATATAATCTCATAACATATACAAACATATCTGTAATTTTTTCTTCTGTAAAAGGCTTTTCTTCAAATAACAAGTTATTGAATACAATATAACCGTATGATATTACTTGTTCTATTGATAAACTCCAATAGTTTATAATTTTTTCAATAGATGTTATTTTTATTCTATCTATCAAATTGCTTCTATTTATATTTTTTACTAATTCTTCTTTCAGCAAGTTTATTAAGTTATCAATATTATTTTCCTTTGTATTTTTAGTGCTAATTACTAAAAATGCTAGTGCTTCTTTTGGAGAATATCTACTATTTTTTATTTTTTCAAATTCTTTTAATTCCATATTTTCAATCCTTTCAAAAAAAGAGTAGTAAAAACTACTCCTCAATATTTTCTTTTTTTATTCCTAAAGCTATCAATAGCTTTTTATCTATTTCTTTCATAATATCGTATCTTAAATAATCTATTTTTTCTGTTAGTCTTGTTTTATCTATCGCTCTAATCTGTTCAGTTAGAACTATTGAATCATATATTATTTTTCCATTTTCTTTTAACAAGTAATGTGTTGGTAGGTTTAACTTTACATCAGTTGCTTTTGTTAATGGAACTACTATAACTGTTGAACTATATCTGTTACCAATATTGTTTTGTACTACTAAAACTGGTCTTTTTCCTTTTTGTTCACTTCCAATAGTGTTCTCCAATTTTGTATAATAAATATCGCCTTTATAAATATCTCTTTCCACCTTTTTTTCCTCCGTTTTTTATAGTTTTGTAAATATTTCATTTGTTCTTCATCTTCCATTTTTTGTTCCTCTGCCGTTTTACTCATACTTCCACCAACTATAATCAGATATGTAAATAGTGCGATTATCATTGCTAAAAGTATTATAATAAGTAATATTATTTTCATTTTTATAGTCAGCTCCTTTTTATGTAGGGCTACCTTAAAATAAGATAGCCCTTTATATTTCTTATTTTTTACTTTTCCTAAATTCACTAAATATGACTAGCTACATCATCACAGGTGCATATACTATGCCCTATCTGGTACACCAGACTTGTTCTCAATGCGTGGGACGGTTTTATCACGCTCAAGCTATGACTAAACAAGAGTATCATTATACCTATTATTATCTTCGCCTTATAAGTCGCCAACTTATATTTAAGTATGAAGTTCTGCATCTCCATTTAACTAGCTCAATAATAGAAAGTTTTTAATGAATGTTATTCAATTTTCAATGTTCATTTTTTGAAAGGATTAAAAAAAACCCCCTCAATACTAGAAAGGAATTTTTTGGGGGTTTGTACGAAAAATTTTTAAAATTTTAATAATTTTTTTAATTTTTTCAATATTTTCTCTTTTTTATATTCTAAAGTAGTAAATGGTATTTTTAATGTATCTGCATATTCTCTAATTGTTTTTTGCTCAAAGAATAATGCTCTTATCAGTTTGTATTCATCATTATTTAGCTTCAATAAGGCATTTTTTAATTGTTCAATTTCCATTTTCCTTTGAATTTCAAATTCAATATCTACATTTGTATCTTCAATAACATCTTTATCTCTAAAATCTTCACTTCTCATTTCATCTAAAGAAACTATTGTTATATCTCTTGCAATTTTTTTACAATATTTCTTTCGTTCAACATCTGTATAAAAATCTTTATATCCTTTATTTGAAACTTCTAACAACATTCCGTTGAATAGGAATAAATCGTTTTTCTTTATATGTACTATTTTTTCGTTGTCTATTTTTTAATTCTTTTAATGTAATTTCTTCATAAATATCTTTTCCAATTTTAATAAAACACTTTGAATCTTTGTTCATTTCATTACCTCCGTTCAATTTTTTTAAGTTCAAATTGAACGGAGATGGTGGGCTTCTACATCTTGTTATTTTTAGACTTTTTAGGCACACTAACATAACGCACAAAACTCCCTTTAGAATTTTGGCTTAATAAATTCTAAAAGGAGTTATTTACTAACTTTAAATCAAAGTCTAAAAATTTATATAAAAAAAGGAGTCATCTTTTGTTTTTCTAAAAATCATTTGTATATTCCTTTTAGACTTTGATTAAGTTATCTGCATTATATTTCCTTTTTTAGCATTTGTCTTTAAAAGGGCTAAAACTTGTAGGAAAGGGCTAACATTTGTAAAAAAGGGCTAAAAAGGGCATCAAAAAATGACTTTTTTTTCCAGTTTTATTGAAAAATTCTTATTATAGTGGTATAATTTATGTAAACATTGTTTTTTGATTGGCTATTATTGGGAGGTCGAAATGGTCAAAGTCTTAATTGGAAATAAAGATATTCAAAAAGACATTAAAAAATATCAATTTCTAATAGATAGTAATGAATATGAAATAATAACTTCAAACTCTGGTATAGAAACAATAAACAAATGTATAGAAACAACTCCTGCAATTATAATATTAAACTCTAACTTTTCTGATATAGCTTATACAGATGTTATTGATAAGATTTCTAATTTACCAAGTGAAAATGATAAATGTAATTTAATATTAACTGTCAACGATCCGAAAGATAAATTACTTTTGTCTAACACTTCGATTATTTATAAGGTCTTTCAAAGACCTGTAAGTCAGGATGACGCAAAAGAAACAATGACTTTTTTGAAAGCAAAATATGAATTACCGAATTTATCATTGATAGAATTAAAAAGTATTTTATTAAGTTTAGGTTTCAACACTTATAGTATAGGCTCACAATATTTGATGTCTGCAATTTTCAAGTGTTATTATCATTCAGAAACCTTTATTACTCTTGATAATGTATATACACAAGTAGCAAATGAATTTAATGTTTCTAAAGAACAAGTTAAAAATTCAATTAGGCATATAATTGAAACTTTTAATAAATCGTACAATATTATAAATGAAAATCTATATTTAAAAGTTTTTGAAAGAAAAAGAGATATATCTCCTAAACAATTTTTACAAAAATTTGTTAATTATCTACTAATAACAAAAAGCAAGAATTAAGTTTTATACTCAATTCTTGCTTTTATTAGTTTTCTTTAAATTTTTTATATTCTTCTAATGTGTTTATAATACTTTCTTCTTTTTGTTTTTCACTTATTAAAGCATTTATCTTGTTATCTGCTACATTTACTAGCAAATTGATTTCATTTTCTGGAAGTTCGCTTGTAATGAAATTGAATATTGGCATATCGTTTTCTAATCGTGCTTTAGATCTTTGTATAAGTTCTAACCCATTCATACCATTCATATTATAATTAGCAAATACCATTTCTGGTTTTAAATCCACTATTTTATTGAATGTGTCAACTCCACTTGCAGAAGTTCCTATTACATCTACATAGGCAAGTTGTTTTACTCTTTCAAGTATTGCGTTTTTCTCTTGTTCATTGTTATATGATATTAGTGTTCTTATTTTTTCCATTACTTTATTTGGTGTTTTTATTGATATTCTGTTACTTAATATCTCACTCAAACTATTTTTTAATATATTTCCTATTGTAACATCTTTCTCATTTTCTGTGATTACAACATTTCCATTTGGCATAATTAAAACATATTTGCTTTCCATATCATTTTCTTCTCTAAATTCTATTTTTCTAATGTTTGGGAAACTAGTAAATAATGGTCTATTTACTCTAAAATCTGCTTTTGAAATTTCAAACATATCTTTATTTAATTTTGCTGTTTCTCGTAAAGGTATAAATTTAAAAATTCTCCAAGCATTGATATTATAATCTTTTAAGAAATCTCCTAATTCTTCAAGATAAGTAATATTCATTTTACTAACAACTGTATTGATATTAACTTTTAATTTACTTTCCTTTAAACTATCAAGTACAGTTTTTATATTTTCAAAATGTTTATATCCCCTACCCATTTTCTCATTTAATTCATTATCTATTGAATCTATTGACAATGTTATACTATCTAAATGATTATATATTTCTCTCATTTTCGGTTGTGTTGCTAAAATATGTCCATTCGTTATTAACTTACTTTTTATTCCTTTTTCTTCAGCAAGTTTTAAAAGTTCCAAAATGTTAGGGTATAATAAAGGCTCTCCACCTGTAAATGTCATATTAGTAATTCCGTCTTGAGCGATTTTGTTTATTACTTCTTTGTTATGCTCTAAATCTAAATCTTCTATTCCTAAAAATCTATGACAATATTTACATTTTTGATTACATCTTAATGTTAAAAATAAGCACACTTCTCTGTCTTTTATCATTATACTTCCTCTTTTCTTAATTTTTACACTAATATTATATAATCAATTTTAAAACTTGTATATTACCCATTTTTGCAACTCGTATTGCAAAAATAGTACCATAAGTTTTTTTTACTTATGGTACTTTATTTTTATATCACATATTATTTTTTTAAATATTCTTTAATAAATTTTTTATCTATACTTGTTAGCTGACCTTTTAAGTATAATAAATTAACTGATGAACTTGGCAATTCGATTGGTATTTTTACTTCATATAATTCTCTATTTTCTATTTCATTTTTTACTGCATCACGCATAACATAGCCTAAACCTAATCCTTTTTTCGTTGCATCTATTTTCGATTCTGTAATATCAATTTCCAAATCTGGCTTTATCACAACATCATTTTTTTTCATTAGTTCTATTAGTTCTTGGCTTGTATGTGTGTTTTCAATACCTAATATCAATTTCATATTTTCTAATTCTTTTAGTTTTTTTATTTCTAATGGGGTTTTTGATATAAATATATTATTTATCTTTTTTAGTTCTTCTCTTTGTATATCTTTATTTTTCAAAGTCATTGTTGTGCTATCTAATGCAAAGTCGATTTTATGATTTTCTAATAATTCTATCAAATTTCTACCTGTTGCACCAGTTAGTATTTTTATTCTTAATCTAGGATAATCTCTTTTTATTTTTTCAATTCTATCAATCAAATAGAAATGTGTTATATGAGATAACGCACCAATAGTGATTTCTCCTGTTTCCATACTATTACTTGCTTTTATTAGTTTTTCTCCTGCATCAAAGTAACCCAAGCCTTTATCAATAAATTCAAAGTATTTTTCTCCATCTGCTGTTAGACTTACACCTTGATTACATCTATAAAATAATTTTACATTTAATTGTTCTTCTAATGAATCTATATTTCTACTAACTGTCGATGTTTTTAATTGTAGTTTTTCACTTGCCTTTGTAAAACTTTTAGTTTCTGCAACAGTATGAAATATCTTATTCAAGTACGGATTTACTTCGGACATTATATACCCCTCCAATAACAATAACTACATTATAACACATTATGTTAATTGTTTCAAGTTTCGCTTGACATTTTTCGACATTTTTTATGTTTCCGACTTATCAACTAGCAATTCATCTTCAATTTCTGTTGCCCATTCTTCTAAAGCAAATAATATTTTCTCTTTTTGCAAGAATATAATTTTTTCTGCTTTTGATTTTATTTCTTTATCTTTATACAATTCTTGTTTTGTTTTGATTATGTTCTCTTTTAGATTTCTAATATAACTTATTTGCTTGTCTTTATTTGCATATTCAAAAATTGCCATTGTTTCATTAATATTTAATTTAACATCAATATTCTTATCACTTGAAATAGCTAGTTTTATAAGATTATTAAAATATTCCTCTCCATTATGAGTTATATGATATACTCTAGTATCTTGAGATTTAAAAATTGATAATCTTTCTGCTTTAATATATCCTTTATCTTTAAGCTCAATTACTTTCCTATATATTGTAGATAATGTAAAATTCATTGTATTATGCAAGTTCTTTTGTCTTAAACTTGTTATTATCTCTCCTGCATATTGAGGCTTTTCCTTTAATTCTCCCAAAACAACTAAATCTATGCTATTCATCTTATTTTCCTTTCTGTTTTATACAATGACTATATCATAACAATATATATAAAACCCCAACAATTACAGCTATAACAGTAAAACTAATCAAAATAGTCTTTAATTTTTCTTTTCTTCTCTTAATTTCATATTTTTTTATATTTTCTTCGTTTAGAGCAGTTTCTATTGCTCTTTTAAAACTATCTGGCACTTCAATTTCTCGTTGAAAAGCCTTTTTTAATTTTTCTTCAAATACTTCATCATTCATTTTTTTACTTCTTTCTAATATTTAAGCATATTTATATATTTTTTTATCTATCTTTTCTAATTTATCAATTAAATTATCAACTTCTTCTTGTGATACACCAGTATTCTCCAAAGATTTTTGATAGCTCTTTAATTCTTCTTGTATTTCTGTATCATCTTCATCATCTATACTATACATATAAAGTTGTTGCTTTATAATATCATACTGATATTCAGAGCATAAACTTT
>CANQLO010000019.1 GCA_947624715.1 uncultured Clostridia bacterium | reverse complement strand
CTTTAAAATGTGAAACTTTTTTATCGTTTTTTGTTTAATTTTGTTTCACATTTATATTATACCACAAAATAAAAAAATGTGAAACATTTTTTTATTTTTTTATTAATTTTGTTTCACATTTTTCATTTTTCCAGCGAAATATTTATTTAATTCTCATACTCCCAATACGCTTACTTCTATGATTTATTTCCTTTGTATTTATCTCTTCTTCAGCGTTCAGAGCTACTTTAAATATAAAAGTGGACGGAACCCGATGTCGCTGACGCTGAGGGTCGTAAAGTTGAGGTCACGATAAGCTGTGTAGTAGTCGCTGTCGCAGTAAAGACCACCTCGAATAACGCAAGGGAAGTTGTAGCCACTGAAAGTGTACGTAGAATATTCTGTTGTCCATTCTACTACATTTCCTGCCATATCAAATATATGACATTTCTCATCTCCTGTTGATCCGGTATTTCTTAAACTACCATTCCCGTCTGATTCATTTGCATAATTTTCATTTCCCATTGCTTGTATATATACTATCGCTGTATCCCATGCATAACTATTTACTAAATCACTTTCTACATAGTTCGCTTCATTATCTCCTACACTATACATATTTTGACTTACTTTTGATGCATCTCCTTGTGTTATAAAATTCCATAACATTCCTGAGGTGTTACTCCAAGACCCTGTACTATTACTTTTAGATGGTTTTGAAAATGGCTTATAGTCTTCTACACTACTTCCGCTTTTATAGCTTGCTTCATATCTTGCTATATAATACCCATGATTATCCTGCACACTTTGTACAAATCCTGCTAAATTTTTCGCTCCTTCTCCTCCATTTGGTCTTCCCCCACTACTAGTATCTTCATAAAACCAACTTGAAATAAGAGTTGATGCTGACCTTTCTGAATGATTTGCTCCGTTTTGCTTTAGTTCTGGTGTTCCCGGACTACTTGTAGCAAATGTATACCTTCCTAGTGTTATTTCCACTTTGGCTCCACTTTCTAATGTTATCAAATCTGTCGCGTCTGGTTGTGTTGATGCATTGTTATCTCCATCTGTATTACTTACTGGTATCCATACAAATTGGTTTCCTTCATCATCTTCTATTATTATTCCATGTTCTACTGTATCTGTTGGCTGTCCTGCAAATTTAAATCCTCCTGGTATTACTACTGGATTTCCTAAACTATCTTCTCCGTGTACGGTTTCTTCTGTTATTTCTTGTACTGTTGTTACTAATGTTTTTCCAGTTGGTCCTTTGTTTCCTGATGGCGGTGTTGTTCCTCCTGTACTTCCTAGTCCATCAATTAAGTTTTGTATCATCCCTGCTGCACCAGTTAATTCTTCTTTTTCCTTTTGACTTGCTTTATCATGTTCTTCTATTCCTTTTTTTGCTGTATTTATTAATCCTCCATCTCCTAATACTAGATTTAGTGTCACTCCTGCTAGTACTAACATTATTATTATTGTTACGACAAGCGCTATAAGCGTAATTCCTCCTTCACTTCTTCTTTGCTTTTGTTCTTTCATTTTTTTCTTTTCCTCCTTTAATCTTTGATTTTATTTTTATAAATTAAATTATTTATGTAGTAAATAACTTAATTTTAATAACTTATTTTTGCACAACAAAAAGCCATGCATTCTAGCTTTCACTAAAACACATAGCTTCTAATATTTCTATGTTTATCCTTTTATCTATTAAATTACTTGTGTGTGTCAGACTGCCTAAACGTGTTACACTTTTTATTTCTAAAGTGTAACTCTCTCTCTCTCTCTCTCTACAGCCTCAAGGCTTACAAGTTTTATCATTTTGTTTTCCTTTCTTTTTTTCTTTTGTTCTCATATACGTTATTTTAACACATTTATTTTTTTAGCAATAATTTTCTTAGAATGTAATAGAATTGTAATATATTCAGTTACTATTGCTATATTTATGTAACTAATTTTTATTGCTAACAATTTTTTGTCTTACATATTCATATATCATAATTCCTGCTGCGACTGAGGCGTTTAAGCTTTCTGTTTTTCCTAGCATTGGGATTATTACCTTTTTATCAGCTATTTTCTTAATTTCTTCTGATACACCATTTGCTTCATTTCCTATAACAACTATCTTTTTATGATAATCTATATCATATATACTTTTTTTTGAATCTAATGATGTTACTACAGTTTCAAATCCTTTTTGTTTTAAGCTTTTTAGACTTTCTCCTAAATTATCTGTTTCAATAATATTTACTCTAAATATTGATCCCATAGTTGACCTAACGACTTTTGGGCTAAAGCTATCAACTGTATCTTTTGAAACTAAAATTTGTTTTAAATTTGCAGAATCTACAGTTCTAATAATAGTTCCTAAATTGCCCGGATCTTGCAACCCATCTAAAGCGACAATATAATCTGCACTTACATCAATTTCATTATTTTTCTTTTTTTCTATTACAGCTAGAACTCCTTGAGGATTTTCTACCTCTGTCAAAATGCTAAAAACATTTTCTGTTACAGTTATTACTTCATAGTTTGATAAATCTAAACTTAATGATATACCTTCTTTAAGAACAATAATGTCTATGTCCTGATTTTCTGCAATTGCTTCTTCAAGCATTTTTATTCCTTCTACTACGTACTTATCTTTTCTATACTTCTTATCTTTTAATTTTTTAATTTCCTTTATAGTATTATTATCTTTACTACTAATTACCATTTTTTTATTACCTCTCAATTATCTATTATAAAAACATTAACATAGTTATTTTAATATCTCTAAAAAATCTTTAACTTCATCTATTTCATTATTATCAATCTTCAATGTTATATATGGCTTTCCAACTGCAGAAAAATGTATTTTATTTTTATATTTTTCTAACAAGATATCAACATTTTCATTATTAAAATCATTAAATGTGAAAACTATTCCCATAGGCTTTGATTGTATTTTAATAACTTGTTTTTCTCTTGCTAGATTCTTTATTCTTGCAATCTCAATTAAATTATTTACTTCATCTGGCATATTACCATATCTGTCTATTATTTCATCAATTATATTTTGCAAATCTTCTTCTGTTTTGCAATTTGCTATATCTTGATAAATTTCTATCTTTTGACTACTATCTTCAATGTAATCTTCTGGGATATAAGCAGATATAGTTAAATCTATAGTAACATCTATTGTTTCTTCTATTTGTTCACCCTTTTCTTCTTTAATAACTTCATTTAAAAGTCTTGTGTACATATCATAACCAACTTGCTCCATATGTCCACTTTGAAATTCTCCGAAAATACTTCCAGCACCCCTTATTTGTAAATCTCTCGTTGCTATCTTAAATCCAGAGCCAAACTCTGTAAACTCTTTTATAGCTTTAAGTCTTTGGCTTGCATCTTCACTAATCATCTTGTCTTTTCTATATGTAATGTAACTATAAGCCTGCCTATTGCTTCTTCCAACTCTTCCTCTAATTTGATATAGTTGTGCTAAGCCAAATCTATCAGCATTTTCAACAATTATTGTGTTTGCATTCGGAATATCTATACCAGATTCTAAAATAGTAGTACATACTAATATATTGATTTTTTTATCAATAAAGTCTTGCATTATCTCTTCTATTTCTTGACCTGACATTTTTCCATGTGCATATCCAACTTTTGCTTCTGGAACTAAAGCTTCTATTTCTAATGCTTTTGTTGCAATATCTCCCACATTATTATGTATGTAAAATACTTGCCCATCTCTTTCTAACTCTTTAGTAATAGCCTCTCTAATTACTTCTTTATCATATTCTAATACATAAGTTTGAATAGGCTTTCTATTATGAGGTGGTTCATATATAACAGACATATCTCTAATTCCAACTATAGACATTTGCAAAGTTCTTGGAATTGGTGTTGCTGTCATTGTTAACACATCTATTGATTCTTTGTATTTTTTTATTTTTTCTTTTGCCTTTACACCAAATCTATGTTCCTCGTCAATAATTAAAAGTCCTAAATCGTTAAATTCAACATCTTTACTAAGCATTCTATGAGTTCCAATTACAATATCAACTTTTCCTATTTTTAGTTTCTGAACAGTCTCTTTTTGTTGTTTTACAGTTCTGAATCTATTAAGTAATTCCACTGTTATTGGATACTCTTTCATTCTATTTTTAAATTCTTGATATTGTTGATTTGCAAGTATTGTAGTTGGAGCTAAATATGCAACTTGTTTTCCATCCATTACAGCTTTAAAAGCAGCTCTTATAGCAACTTCTGTCTTTCCATAGCCAACATCTCCACATAAAAGTCTATCCATTGGTCTATCTGATTCCATATCTTTCTTTACTTCTTCAATACATCTTAATTGATCATTAGTCTCTTGATATGGAAAACTATCTTCAAATTGGCTTTGCCATGGTGTATCTTTAGAAAATGCATATCCCTTTGAATGTTCTCTTTTAGCATACAAACTTATTAAATCTTTTGCTATTGCTCTTAGATTACCCTTTACTTTTGCTTTTGTTTCTTGCCACTCTTTAGATCCTAATTTATTCAGTTTTATACCTTCTTGGGCACCAATATATTTTCTAACATTATCTAAATTCTCAGTTGGCACATATAGAGTGTCACCATCTCTATATGTTAAAATAATATAATCCTTAGTAACTCCTTCTGTCTTTATTGTTTTAACTCCACCAAAAACAGCTATACCATGATTTCTATGTACTACTAAATCTCCTACTTTTAAATCTGCAAAAACTATTTTTTCTCCACTTTTAAATGTTTCACTTGCTTTTTTTATTTTTCTTTTTTCAATGTTTAAAAATTCATCACTACTAATTACTTGTAAATTAGTTTCTTTATTTTCAAAACCACTTGACAAAGCACCAGTAGATACAATTATCTCTCTTGGCTTTAGAATAATATCATCCAAATTATCTACTTCAACAATACTTCCATTTAATTTATTATTTTCAATAGTTTTTTGAATTATTTTTGCAATCTTACTTCTATTATCTTTTCCACCTGCTAAAATTATAATCTTCTTTTTTGATTGTATCGCATCTTTAATACCAATTTCAAAGTTTTTAATATCTCCCTTAAACAAATTAACTTCTCTGAATTCAAAATGGTTCTCTTTTAAATCTTCTTCCTTTAATTTAACTGTATTGTTTTCATTAAAATCAAAATATAAAATATTTTCTAGTGCTTCAGGAACAAATCTTTCTCTTTCTTTAAGTTCTTTGATTAAATTTTTATTATCTTCTTTAATTCCATTTATTCTTTGTTCTACTTTATCAGGTTCGTCCACAAATATCTTAAAATCTTTGGCATAATCTAAAATACTTTCCTGTCTTTCATAGAATTCATTAAAATATTTATCTATCTTATTTTCAAAATTTCCTTGCTCTATTTCTTCAATATCAGAAATAATATTTTTATCTATATTAGAATAATTACTCTCGATTTTTTTTCTGATTGTATCTAATTTAAATTCTAAAATATTTTCTTTAGCTGGATAGATTTCCACATTTTTTACCATTTCTGTGGAACGTTGAGATGTTATCTTAAATTTTCTAATAGAGTCAATTTCATCCCCCCAAAGTTCGACTCTTATTCCACCTGTATCAGATGTTGCAATATCTAAAATATCCCCTCTTATACTAAATTCTCCTCTTGCTTCTACTATTGGCTTTCTTTCATATCCCATATGTATAAGCTTTTCTTTTATTTCATCTAATGATATTGTGCTATTTTCATCAATTTTTATTATGTTTTCAAATAAGCTTTGTTTGCTTATCATTTTTTGCATTACCGCTTCTATTGTTGTAACTACAATAAGTTGCTTTTCAATATTCATCTTATTTAAGACATCTATTCTCTTATATGCTATATCATTGCTTTCTACATCATAATCATAAACTGATATTTCTTTTTTTGGAAAATACACTACATTATCATAAAAATATGATAAATCTTTTATTAATTTTTGTGCTTGAAGTTCATTATATGTAATTACAAAAACTTTCTTTGTTTCCTTTTGATTTAGTGCAATTAAAGCACTTTTTGACACGCAAACTAAACCCGATAATGTTATCGGGCATGTATCATTTTTTATAAAATTTTGATACATTTTTGTTTGTGATAAATCTCTTAATATATAATTCATATTATTTCCTTTGCAATATTATACTGCCATTTTATTTTTGTATTCCTCTAAAGCTCTTGAGATTTGATCTGGACAAGATGTTGGTTTGAAACCACATTTTATTCCTCTTAGTTTTTCTATAACTTCATCTACTTTTAAGCCTACTACTAATTTAGAAATTCCTTGAAGGTTGCCTGAACAACCACCAATTACTTTTAAATCTTTTACAACTCCATCTTCTATATTAAAAATTAGTTCTTGAGAACATACTCCTTTTGGTATATATCTATATTCCATATAATATTCTCCTCCTTATATAATCTTTGCAACATTGCTTAACTATATGCTATACATTTTAATCTATTTTTATAAATATTTAATCCTTTTTTTATATTTTCTAAATATATTATATTATTGAATCTTCATAAATACTAGAAAATTTATAATTTTTTTAACTCTTCTTCTGTTAGTTCTGTTAAGTCGGATATATATTTAATATCCTTTCCTTCTGCAATTAGTTTTTTGGCAATTTTAATTTTGATTTCATTTATGCCTTCTATTTTTCCCTTTTTTCTTCCTTCTTCTTTTCCTTCTTTAAATCCTAAACTTTTTATTGCCTTTTCATCCATTATTGCTTTCCATCTTAAATCAGCTAGTCGTTGCATTTTTTCGTCTTCGCTCATCTCTTTTACTGTTACTATCGCTTCTTTTATATCTTCATTCTTTTCCACTATCTCCTGCACCTCCTCTGATTCTGGATTATCTAAAAACAACATCCACTGGGCTTTAATATTATTTTTATTTCTGTTGTATTCTTCATTTGCTCTCTTTAAGCTTATTATATCCAGTTCAATTAAGTCTGTCAAGATTTTTTTACGATTTTCCGTCTCTATCAACTTCCATTTGCTTTCCATTTTATTTATCTCTTTCATCTCTTCTATTTCAAAATCTATTATTGCTATTAACACTACTCTTTTTATTTTGTCATATTCATCTCCTCTTTTCACTTGATCTGAATATAATCTTGTTAAATAAAATAATAGCCTTTTTATAAAGTTGTCTTTATTTAGTAGTTGAACTTCTACGTCTACTTTTTCACTATTATTTATATCTAATTGCAAATCTAATATTCCTAACTTATCATTTGGTCTACTTCTTATTAACTCTTTATCTTCATTTATTTCTATTTTTTCTATCTTTTCTCCTAACATTGCTTGCACAAATGACTTTGTTATTTCTGGATTATTTTTTCCAAACAGACTTTGAAATACTATATCTACTTTTGGAATAAGAGTTTTATATTTTTTGTTTTCTTTTGTTAAATCTTTTTCTTTGTTAGTTTTTATATTTTTATCTTCTATCAATAAGCATACCTCCTTGTATGTTTTATATTTTTTACTTTTTTGGATTATTTTAAGAATAAAATAATTTGAAAAAATTTTTGATTAAACTTTATAAAAATAAATTGATATTTTTATTATATTACCACAATATGGCATTGTCAATATTTTTTATAAATAAATATAAAACAATTACACATATTTGAAATGTACATGCATAATTATAGATTATGAAAGTTTTAGTTTTATTAAAGAAAAATTTAATATCAATTATATTTTTGTTATTTGTAATTTGCTTGGTTGTATTTTCTAACTCTAATCTTACTGCAACTTCAAATGGATTGAAATTATGGGCAAATAATGTTGTACCTTCTTTGTTTCCATTTTTTGTTGCTGTTGAACTTCTTAGCAATACAAATATTGTTTATTATCTAAGTAAATTCTTAGATAGATTTATGAGGCCACTATTTAATGTTCCCGGAGTTGGTGCTTTTCCTTTTATAATGGGATTAATTAGTGGTTATCCAGTTGGTGCTAAAATTGTGTCAAATTTATATTCTAATGGTTCATGCACAAAAGATGAGGCTGAAAGACTTCTTTGTTTTACTAATAATTCTGGTCCTCTTTTTATAATGGGTACTGTTGGAATTAGCTTTTATGGAAACTCAACTATTGGCTTAGTGCTTCTTTTTACTCATATTTTAGCAAGTATTACAGTTGGCATAATTTTAGGATTTTTATCTAGAAAAAAAAAAAAAATCAGTTAAAAAATAATAGCAAGCTTTCTAAAAAACAGGATATTAAAGTTTCAGAACTTGGTGAAATTCTTGGAAATAGCATTTTAAATAGTATTAAGACTATTTTGATGATTGGTGGATTTGTTACAATATTTTCAGTAATTATTTCAATTTTACAGAGAACTAAAATTTTAGTTATGCTTTCTGGTATAATTTCAAATTTATTTGGATTTAAGCAAGATTTAATTTTAGGACTTTTTACTGGTTTAATTGAATTTACTAATGGGCTTAGCATAATTTCAAAAATTCATATTAAAGAAATTTCAACTAATATTATTATTTCTAGTTTTATACTTGGTTTTGGTGGAATTTCTATTGCACTCCAAGTTTTGAGTATAATTGCCAAGAGTAAGTTATCAATAAAAAAATACATGTTTGGCAAGTTTCTTCATGGCTTGATTGCAGCCTTATATACCTTTTTAGTATTGCTAATACCTATTTTTAATTTTAATCTTTAATATGGCCCTTTTTGCTATCCTTCATTTTTGTAATTAATTTAATATTTATAAATTTTGAATTGCAATGCACTTTTTTGTAATTTTATTAAAAAACTAGCATACTTCAAATTGTATGAAATATGCTAGTTTTATTATTTTTATAAAATTTTGGTAGCGAAGAGTGGACTTGAACCACCGACCTGTCGGGTATGAACCGAATGCTCTAGCCAGCTGAGCTACTTCGCCATATGTGTGATAATGTCTATTATACATTTTTTTAATAGTGTTGTCAATATTTTTTTATGTTTTTTCACTTAATTCGCACAAAAAATAGACTATCTCTAGTCTATTTTTTATATGAATTCATATGTATAATAAAAAACTCATCTAATTATTTTTTATTAACAACATCCTTTAAAGCTTTTCCTGCTTTGAATACAGGAGCCTTTGATGCTGGTATTTTGATTTCTTCCTTAGTTTGAGGATTTCTTCCTTTTCTAGCTGCTCTTTTTCTTACTTCAAATGATCCAAAGCCAACTAATTGTACTTTATCACCTTTCTTTAAGCTTTCTGTTACAGCTGATACAAAAGCATCTAATGAAGCTTCAGCACTCTTTTTTGTTTCTCCTGTTTTAGCAGCCATTGCTGCGATTAAATCAGATTTGTTCATTTAATTTACCTCCTATTAAGATACAAATATGTGTAGAATCTAGACATAAATCTTACTCTACTACCTTATTATTCGCCAATAAAAAACAAAATCCTTCTTTTTTTTTATTTTTTTCACTTTGAAAGCTTACAGTAAGTTGACTTTGGTTGTTGTTGTGTCGTATAAAGCTTGATAATACTAAGTTTTCTTTTTTCTTAAACTTATAAAAAATATATCTTTTTTTCTTAGAATTCCTAGTAAAAATAACGAAATAATATAAATACTTGCTCCAATTATTAATGAAATTAATAGTACCATTATACTATGTATATTTAAGTTTAAAAATTTAAATGCAATTTTAGAACCCAAAATCATAATTATACTTGCTATAATTGGTTTGATAATATTAGATTTATAAATTTTTACATTAGTATATTTTTTTACTGCTATTAGACTTATTACAAAAGTAACTACATTATACATAACAGTTGCAATAGCTGCTCCATTTGTCCCTCCAATTATTAAATCCACCCTTGGAACTAAAATATTATTTAGAATAGCCTTAACTATAACACCACAAGTTACCGCAATTATTGGTACTTTTGTTTTACCTATTCCATAAAGTATTACATTAAGCATTTGGTTGATAGTTATAAATATTATAGAAATGGAACTAATCTTTAGTATTGTTGCTCCACTTGATGCATTTGGAAATAGCAATTTTAATATTTCATCACCAAAACAAATGAAAATTGATATAATTGGTATTGTCATCAAAGTTCCAAATAAAATTGATTTGTTTATTCTATCTTCTTTGCTTTTCAAGTTGCCTCTTGCTGCTACTATACTTGGTAATAGAGCAGTAGTAATTGCTGTATTAAATGATAAAGGAAATGCTATTAACGTTTCTACTTTACCACTTAAAATTCCATACTCAACTTTTGCTTTTTCATATCCAATTATATCTTTTAATTTATTTACAATTGTTGTTGAATCAATATTTTTAGCAATTGTACCTATTACCGCTGTAAGCGAAATTGGTACAGCTACTTTAACTATTTCCTTTATAATAGTCAGAAGCCTTATTGGTTTACTATTTGTACTACTTCTAATATCAATATTAATTTCATATCTCTGTTTTAAAAAAGCTTTATACAAATATAAAAATTCAAATATATTAGCAACTGTTGAAGAAAAATTCGCACAAGCTGCCATTATTCTAGTATTTGGATTTGACATTAACATAACTGATGCTTCAATAAATACTATTGTTGAAACTGTTTTAGTAACTTGATCTATTGACTGGCCCTTAGCAGTATCTTTTTGATTTTCTCTTCCACCAAAATATCCTCTAAAAACTGATATAATGGTAGAAAAAAATACAGACGGTGCAAGTGCTATAATAGAGTACTTAGCTTCTGGTATCTTCAAATAATTATTAGCTATCTGTTCCGCAAATAAGGCTAAAGTTAAACTTCCACAAAGTCCTATTATACTAAACATTATAATAGCAACCTTAAATATCTTATATGCTCCTTTATGGTCACCTTTAGCACTTCTTTCTGCAACTAATCTTGAAATAGCTCCCGGAATTCCAATTGACGTGAAACTTAATATAAGTGCATACACTTGATACCCTGCTGATGAAATAGCATTTCCCTCATCTCCAAAGCCATTTCTATTTGTTAGATATAACTTATAAACTAATCCCAAAACTTTCACAATTACTTGAGAGATAAGTAATGCTACTACACTTTGTTTAAATGTTTCCTTATATTTCTTACTCATTAAATTATCCTTAAATACTTATTTATTTTTAAATATATGTCCGTAACATTCCTATTATACTTTAATTAAACATCAATATAGTTATTTTTGAATAGCCGCGTAGCGACCAACCGGAGTGAAACGAAGGGCGAATGGAGCTGCAACCGTTAGGTTGCCAAGCGACAACAAGGCATGAGAAAATAACTATATTGATGTTATAAAAAATATTTTTACTTTTATAATTAAAAAAATTATTCAAAAGTATTGTTTTTTTTGCGATTTTGTAGGATAATATAAGTATATATGAAAGGGATAAAAGTATGAAATTATTAGATAAATTTTTAAAATTTTTACAAACTGATCGAAATACTTTTTTTACATATTTACTAACTCTAATAAGTGCATACATTATAGTAGATAGATTTGTAGAATTTCTACTTATTGTATTTACAGGTGTTGCATCTAATTATTGGGGTCCTATTAGTTATGGAATCGCATTTTTATGCCCAATATTTGCATTTTTATTTTCATTCTCATCTAAGTTTGTAACTTGTGATGATGATAAACTTGGATTAGTATATATGTATTACACTACATTGTATGTGCTTACCATAACAATGATAACAGAATGGATTAACAAGTTAATATGGATTGGCTTAATATCTTTACCAGGATATACAACTATAGTTTCACAATTTGCTTACCTTATCAAGCCTGCCTTATCTTCTATAGCTATTGCTCTTCCACTTTCAACTGCTCATCTAATGTTTGATAAATTGTATAAGGGCATTAATGATTCTCAGACAATGAAAGATTCTATTTTTGACTATGAAGGAATTAGCTTAGCAGATAAATCAGTTGGTGTTGGAACATATACAAATGAAATATTTATTGGTACTGATAAAGATCACGGACATGACGTAAAACTTTCTGAAATAAGAAGATTTGAATCAACCTTGGTTGTTGGTGTTTCAGGTTCTGGAAAAACTTCTTTAATATTTGAACCATGGGTTGCACAAGATATTAGTAAAAAGTATTTCTTTAGAGAAACATCTAAAACTCTTGCATTCGCTGCATTAAAATCAGGTATTGCTACTATAAATGCACCATATAATAACGAATATATTAATAAAAACTTTAGTTTAAATATGTTGGTTCCTTCTGAATCAAGAAAAGCTATGTTCAATGCATATTTTAAAAAGTTAATATATTTTGACTCACCAACAGCTCCTGTTTATAAGAATTTAGGAATTACTTATATGGCTCCTGATTATGAAACAATTTCAAGAGTAAAAAATGTTTGCGATAACTTTGGAGTAGATTATTATATAATAGATCCTGATAATATAAATTCGGTTGGACTTAATCCATTTACATTTGATGATCCTGTTCAAACTGCTTTATCTATATCAACAGTTTTAAAAGGTTTTTATACTGATAAAAATCCTGAAATGGCACAAGCTTATCAAGAAAATTTAGCAAATCAAATTATTGAAAATTTAGCTATACTTTTAAAAGTTGCTTATCCTATTTTAAATAATGGAAAATTGCCAAACATAGATGATATGCTTAAACTTTTAAATAACTTTGATCTTATCGAAAAGCTTTGCAAGATTTTAGAAATGGATCCAGAATTAGCTGAAAAATATGAAAATCAAATTGGATATTTTAAAAAGAATTTCTATCACGATAGTCCTAATAGAAATGAAATGCAGAAAGTTATATCAATACCTATGTCACAACTAGATACTTTATTAAGATATCCTGGTGTAAAAAATATTTTATGTAATAGAAATAATAACTTGAACTTTGATAAAGTATTAGAAAATGGTAATATATGCTTAGTTTGCACAAGACGTGGTGATTTAGGAGAGACTGCTCATAAAGCTTTTGGATTATTCTTTTTACTACTTATGCAGTTCTCTGTATTAAGAAGACCTGGTAGTGAAAATACACGTATACCACATTTCTTATATATAGATGAATTTCCTGATTTCATATGTCCAGCGACTGAGACAATATTTACTGTATATAGAAAATATAGAGTTGCAACAGTTGTATCAGCACAATCAAGATCACAATTACTTTCTAAGGGTGAAAAGCTAGGAAATACAATCATTTCAAACTGTAATAATAAAATTGTATTTGGTAATAACTCACCTGAAGATAATGAATGGTGGTCAAAGGAAATCGGTGAAAAGAAAGAATGGACCGTCACAGAGACAGGCTTTAATGCTAATGACTTAAAATATGATCCTAAGAAAAATGCTCAATATGGATATAAGATTAAATATATGCCAGGTAAAGTTCAATCATTAAAGTTTAAGAAATGTATTTATAAAATAAAAAATGTTAAAGGCGCTCTTGAAAATGGTACTGCAAATCTTGATTTCTTACCTTCTAAGTATAAAGAAAAACAATCTATTAAGGTATTTAATTTTACTAAATTTACAAGTGGAATTTCAGAAGAAGATAATAATCGTATGAGAAGAAAAAAAGGATTATTAGCCAATAATACACACTTTAATGATGATACAAATGGTAATATAGACCCTATTCAATTAGATAATTCTGATTTAAATTTTAATGTTAATAATAGTGATGCAATTACATTTAATTTTAGAAAAAACGGTAAAAATTAAATATACTCCTTTTTATATTTCAACATGAATTTTTTGATACTGGTCTGATAGAAATATCAGACCTCTTTTTCTTTGCCTTTCAAAATTTTTTCTCCATTAATTATTTTTTAACACATTTGATGCAACTCTATAAACAATTTCTTTTAAATTTGGCTTTGTATCATAATTAAAATAACTATAGAATTTTGACATCTCACAGTTATAGTACATTGCCTCTGTAGCTTTAAAGATATCTACTTTTACTAAATTTGTAGTTTTATGATACTTAGCAGCTATTATTGGATATAAATCGGTACTTAGACAGTAATCTTCAATATTATGGTTGATAATTAATATTTTTATTATTTCTGATAAAAATATAGTTCCTTTATGGTTATACTTATATCCAATGTATTGAAGTTCATTCGTAATTTTTCTGTCAAGATTTATTGAATTATAGTTATCTATAATATTAGAGACAGATGATAATTTTGTATTTAAATCATTTAAAGAATTTATACAAAATAGTATATTAGAGTATGATTTAAGCTTTTTATAATCATTATCACTATATACTGAATAAATAATAAATTTAGTATTTTTACAAAATTTCAATGTTTTATCCATTAAACTAAAAATACTACAAGAAGGCAAGTTAAAGTTTATAATTACTATATTGGGCTTTACTCTTAAAATTTCTTTATAAGTATCCTCACCATTATAAGCTATTGAAGAAATCTTAATATTATCATATAGTGCAAAATAATTAATAATATCTCTTACATTATTACTTTGCTCATCTGCAATTAATATTGAAATCATTTTTTTATCCTCTATATATTATAGATAAAAGATATATATTAAAAAGTTGCAATTTCTTCAAAAAAATTAACTTTTTTTAACTTTATTGCGTAAATTTCTTAATCTAAGTTATATTATTTATGATTTCTTTTTTGTAATAAGGTTAAAAGGCAAAATAACAACAAGGAGGACAACTATGAACAAGCTTTTTAAGTTAATTGTATCAATGCTATCAGTTTTTGCAATTTTGACCACAAATAGTTTTTGTGCTTTTGCACAAACATCAATGCTGGAGGGAGAAATCCCAAAAGTATATTCTCATGAAAGTGAGATTATGCCAATGTCTGGAGAAGAGACTCTTTACAGTGGAAATCATTCTATTGGTTCCTTTACTCTTATTGGTAGTAATTTAACTCCCATTAAAACTATAGGAAATAGTGGCAATTTCTCTTTATATGGTACAGCCACTAGTAATTCTAGTTCTTTTTGTGTAAGGGTTCAAATAAGAGAATATCCATCTGGAAGAGTTTTAACTTCTACCACCACTGGTAACACGTACGATGGTGTAGCAGTATATGCAACACCCATAATATGGCTAAATGCTGGTCAACGGATTCAAATCTATATGGATTATTTAACTACACCATCTCAGGCTGCAACAGTATCTATGAACTATACATTAGGTTAATAAACCAATTGCCTTTTAACCTTAATAGTAAGGAGCAGTTTTCATAATTGCTCCTTATCTATTTAAATTTACGATATAATCTTTATTATTATAGTTAAAATATAATTGTAAATCCTTTGTAGCATCATATGTTGTAAGGTCAAATATGCCATAAAACACTATATTATTTTTATTTTCATTAGTTTTATTCGATGGATTTTCGATTTCTGAAAGTTTAAATTCTTGTTCAAAAGAATTCTTTATATATAAGTTACTGAAAGTATTACTTATAGTATTATCATGATTTATTAATTTTTGTTCCAAATCTTTTATCAACTTAGTATTATTATCTCTTTTAGCTTTTTCTAATTCTTCAATAATTTCTATTGGATCAAGATTATCTGATGAAAATACTTTATTATGCATTATTATTTCTAATTCAGCTTCTGTATTATATACAGTAAGATTTACTCCAACTATTTCATCTTCACTTGTATCTGTCATAGAATATTTATAAGTTTGATTCTCTTTAAATATTTCAGGAAAAGTTTCAGTAATCTTCCATAAACCATTTAAAATTTTTGAAGAACCATCTTCATTTAAAACAATATTCTCTGCTATTACCGTTATTCCATCACTTTCTGGATAATTTTCACTGCAAACTATGTTATATATTAAATTTAAATTATTTTTACTTATGTTGTTGATTTTCATACTTGCTCCAGAGTTAAAATAATGATTATTAAAATTTCCAATAGAAATATCTAAATTGTTATCTCTTATATATTTTTCTAATTGATTAGTATTATTAGAATATAATATCCTTTGTTTATTATCGACAATTAAAATTTTTTCAAATTCAGCATTTTTATAATTACTTATATCTATAGTATCAAATAAGATATTAAAGCTTATGTCTAGGTTTTTAGCATTCATTAGAGAATTATCAATTTTTATGGATATATTATTTGATTCTATATATTCGGAAGTACCAATACTTATATAATTATGTTCTATTGCAGTATCAAATCCTTTTCTATTATTAAAGATGTTTTTTACTACATAGTATCCAGCATATGAAATGCTAGTAATTGCAAAAATAATTGCACTAAATACAGTTATAAATTTATAAATATTAGTCTTAGATTTTACAGATTTAGATATTAAAGATGAACGAATGGTATTTTCTATCTTCTCTGGTTCATATATAGGTTTGCTAACTATATCTTGTATAAATTTATCTATATAATCCATTTATTTCACCTCCTTTATATTTTGATTTTATCTTTTTCTTTGCTCTTAAAATTTTACTCTTTATGGTGTTTTCATTTATATGAAGTAGTCGCGATATTTCTTTTGTAGTATATCCTTCATTATAAAACAATATGATAATAGTTTTTTCATCTTTATCAAGAAAATTTATTAAATCGTAAAAGTTCATTGTATCTTCAACTACAGAAGTATTATCTTTATATTGATTATAATATGTGCAGTCATCATCGAAAATAATTTTTTCATTTAACGTATTTTCTTTTTTCAACTTTTTATATTTTTGATTACAACAATTTAATAGAATTTTTATTATCCAAAATTTGAATTTAGATACATCTTTTAATTTTTTTATATTTTTAAAAGCTATTAACATTGTTTCTTGAATAATATCATTTATATCATCATCATTAGATAGTTTTGTTTTAGCTAATTTATATAAATCATTATTTACTAACAGCATTAGTTCTGTAAAAGCTTCTATATCACCATTTTTGGACTTTAATACTAATTCTTCCAATTTATTAGCCTCCATAAAAATAAAATAATAATAGTAAAAGACTACTATATTAGTAGAGTATTTTTTATATGCAAAAAGTTGCATTAAAATAATTTTTATTTAAAAAATTTATTACATATTTAATAATAGTATATTAAAAAAAAATTAAATAGCCAAGATATTTTAATTAATCTTGGCTATAAATTTTATTTAGTTGTATCTAAAACCTTTTGTTTTAATTCATCATTATTTTTAATATCTGAACCATGTTGCTTTAAATAATCTTTTATTGCATTTTTTGCATCTTCTGATAAGCCCTTATTAGATAAGGCCTCCATAAGTAATGTATATAATCTTGCTTCTGGACTATTAGGATAAACTGAACCATCTCTTATTCCACTAGTTTCTAAGTCAACTTCAAGGTCATACAATATTTGCCAAAAATCTTCTTTATAAAGATTATTCATTGCTTCCATTATTATTTTTGTATCATCATATTCTTTTATATAGGATGGGTCCGCATTTTCTGCAATCAATTCTTTCTTCTCCTCATCAAGTTGAGATAATCTTTTGTTAGCGTAATTATCAATTTCTTCTTTACTCAATGGAGTTGTACCAGTATAAACTTTTTGGTTAAATCTAATATCTTCTGATACTTCTTCAATACTTTCATTGTTTCTTACAAGTTTAAGTGGAGCTAATTGAGCCTTAGTTATAATTATAGGCGCTACAATAAGTAATAGCAAAATAATTAAAACTGTACCTATAATAATATATATTTTTGTTTTATTCTTCATAATATTAACGCACTTCCTTTCTTTACATTTAAAATTTGTAAAATATAAAATATCTATCTGCATAAGATCGTAATGCAGTTCTCAAATCTTGATCATTTCTCGGTCTTGGCTATAAGTTTATCTAATAGCATCTATCTAAATAGGATTATAATGTATTTTTTTGTCTAAACCAATAGAAAATTATCTTATTAATAAACTTTTAATAATAGCTTCATTGTAGCTCAAATTCCCACTTTCATTTATAGTAAAATCTATATACACTTCTTGACAAAAAAATTGTATTTTAAGTCTATATCCTCCTTCTTTTAAATTATCATATATTTTAGACCAGTCAATAGACCAAGTATATGTATTTTTATTGATAATGTTTGAGTAAACTATTGTATCCTGTATAGGTACATTAAAGTCTTTTAAAACTTCATAATTACCATTTTCTTTGTTTTTAGTTAGTATTTCATAATTAGTTAAATCATAAACAAGAGGATATTCATTGCTATCCGTTATAGTTAGAGATAATCCTGATTTTGTAAAATCCGAAATTGAAATGGATATATTATCTATAGAACTATAGCAATATCTTAATAAAGAATCTGGAATCTCTAAATTACTTTTTTCTTTTAATATTTCAATTTTTTCTATATCAGATATTTCTATAGGAAAATTAAATTTTACTTTTTCTTCATTAAAATAAATTAAAATTTCTTGTCCTAACGCAAATTTATTAATTTCATTTTGGTTTAAATTTATATTTAATAAATTATTAGATTCTGTATATTTAATCTCTAAATCATTAGTTAACATTATATCAAATATTGGTTTATATGATTCAATTTCCATTGCCATAATTGTACTATCTTGAATCTTAATAATTACTGCTCTCTTTGGTGAATTTACACTCTTATTATTAAGTAGAGTTACCTTTTCACTTTCCTTACTCTGAATAGTTACTAAAATAACAATAAAAATTATAATTATTATACATGTAAAAATTGTAATATTTCTTTTATTTTTCATTTTTTATTTTTTCTCCTATAATAAAGATATTTTAAGTAATAAAAAAAGAATAGTCAACCCATATATAGATTTTATTTTTATTTGTTGTTGACTATTCTTTTATAAGTTACTCTTCTCTTAATTGTCTGATTAAGTCAATAATGCTTTGAGATATTCTAATTGCTACAGATTCATTATCATGGTCTATATCTCTACCTGCTAAAATACCTATGACATAGTTATCAGTATCTCTTAATACAGGTCCTCCACTAAATCCATCTACTGTTGGGCTATTAAGATAAAAATGTGTATTTTTAGGATCGATTATCTGACCTTTTGATACATATTGCTCGGGATTATTATTAAGAGAATAAATAAGTGGATATCCATAACATGAATAATCTAAATTAAGTAGTTCATTATTTGTTCCATATGATACTGCACCTAACGAACCTCCTATTTGATCACCAAGGTTTTCATTTAATACTGCAACCGCTATATCATAATTGGCATTATAATCATTAAACCATTCATTATAATAGTATACTTGAGACCAACCACAGTGTATATTTGAATAGTATTGATTACTATAATAGCCATTATTATAGGCTGGGGCACAATCCCAATCTCTATTTATTGTTCTATTTTTGTCGTAAATTGTATGAGCTGCTGTTAGAGCAATGTTTTTTCCTACTATTACGGCTGAAGCTAACCCTGTATCTTTTTCATAGTCATCATAGAATGTAACTTTACATACAGCTCTACTAGGCCAATTTGTTGGATATTGTACTCTGTCGTAGCTTTCATTTAAAGCTTGAGGACTTAATAAATTAAAATGTGAATTCTGCGGAATTTTTGCAGGTAATACATTAAAAGGTATCTTACTGTTATTATTTAAAGTAGAAATTACTTGTTTCAATTCTTCCATATCCACTTGTGATGTTTCACCTGTTTTTGCATCATATTTCATTAATGTTCCTTCTGGTAAAGTAAAATCTTCATCTTGTTTTATACTTTCTTTTGTCTCAATGTGTTCAGCTGCTTGAACATTGCAAAAGAAAGATAAACTTACTATAATTGTTATTAAAACAATTAATATTTTAAAAATTAAATTTGTTTTCATATTTTCCTCCTTTATAAATTTTAATTAAATAAAAAAATACCTCCTTTCTTTTTTATTAGATATCTCAATATAGTCATAGGTAAGTAAGAAATACTTAATAATATCTTTTATATAATAAGATATATATATTGTCGAAAAAGTTGCATTTATGCAAAAAAATAAGAAAAATCAAGATTTTTCTTATTTTTTATGTATTATGCTAAAATTTTGACTTCAACATTTCTCATCTTATATTTTCCATTTTCTTCAATGAAATCATATAAACTTTTACTTAGACTATCACTATTTTGACTTAAATCTGTTGTAAAGTAAAAGTTAATTTTTTGTATTGACACTTTATTGGTAATTAATGTTTTAAAAGTTTCTGCCATGTTTTTATCATCTTCGCAAATAAATACAAGTTGTGGAATAGATGCAAATCCTGAATCTCCAGGTGTAAAGTTATCATAAAAGTCTTTCCATAGATTCATTCTTTCAACTAACTTCTTTTCCCAATCTTCATTTCTTCTGATGACTTCAAATACAAAACTTACTTTTCTTCCATTAAACATTAAATCTACTTCTGCAATAGGTTTGAATTGTTTATTTAAAGTTTTAGCTGTTATTATTGGCTTTAATTTAAAATCAGAAAATGCTTTTACTTTTCTCATATATGCTATTACTAATTGATTTCCAGCAAGTTTCTTTTTTATCATTTCAACTGGTTTTGCATTATCGCTTGGTTGCCACTTACATTCAATTTCTCTTGATGTAAGCAAATATTTACCCATTTTTTCCATGCAATATACTCTATATATACCGCTTCCTTCTGGTGATGTAAAATAATATCTAGTAAGTATCTTGCTTCTAATTAACTGATCTAATTTGTTATTTAGCTTATCTTGATCTTTAATATCAGCTTTTTGATGTTCTAATAATTGATATAATTGTCTTGATGTTAAGAACTCATATTTATTTATTAATTCTAGGATTTTAAAGTGTATATCACTTAAATGTCCTAAATTTATCTTCTGTATAATTTGATTCATAGATACATAACCATCTTTGCCATCAAATACTTTAATTTCTCCCTCTCTCATTCTAAATGGGGATACTGTTGTTTTTATTTCATTATCTGCTATCATTTTTTCCTCCTACAAAAATTATTTTATAGATTTTATATTATTTTTAAGTTAACTAAATTAATTATATAACTTAAAAATAACACCATACTTATATTATAACTCTTATGTTAACAATATTCAAGTGTTAATTTTATTTTCTTTTTATCTGGAATAATTTTCTTAATTCTAACATTTACTTCTTTTCCATACTCTAAGCCATTTCTATATTCACACAACCCAACTAAATTAGGCTTTAGTTCAATAAATATGCCATCTTGCTTTTTTGTACATTCTCTTACAATACCTTTAACAATTAATCCCTCTTTTAAGTCTTTTACATTATCTTCCCAACTACCCAATAATTCCTTATATGATAAGTAAAATTTTTTATTTTCTTTGTCTATTTCTTTTATTTTTACTTTAATTTTCTGACCTATATGCAATCTTTCCTCAGGCGATTTCATTCTTGCAACTGAAATATCATTAATATATATAAGTCCTGAAGAACCTCCACCTATTTCAACAAATGCACCATATGGCTTAATATTTCTAACAATTCCATCTACTATATCACCATTTTTTAAATCATTTATTATCCATGAAAGACTTTCACTCTTAACTGCTTTTCTAGATAGTGTGCAAAGATTATTTTCTTCATTAATTTTATTTACTTTAAACTGAACATATTCGTTTCCTTTAATCAACTGTCCTAATTCTTCCTTTGGTATTATTCCTTTAATACCATTTCCTAATTGTATATATGCATTATAATTTTCATCTATATTATCTATTTTGGCTTGTAAAACACTATTTGTAATTTGTGCTAATTTTAATTCATTTAATGAATATTTTTTATCTTCTTGGTTCCAACCTTCTGGAACAAATCTTTGGTATATCATTTTTTTATCATCCTTTGTTTAATATTTTTGTTCAACTATTTTAGTAATTGATCAATTTCTTCTTTTTTTAGGTATCTCCATTTTCCTAGTTTTAAATTTTTTACATCAATATTGCCTATTTTTGCTCTATGCAAAGCCAATACTTTCTTTCCAAGAGCTTCACACATTTTTCTAACTTCTCTGTTTTTTCCCTCGTGAATAGTAATCTGTAATCTTGAAAGATTTTTTTCTTCATCTGTTTTTAATATCTTTACTTTTGCTGGTTTTGTTATATATTTTTCATCTTCTAAATTTATTTCTACTCCTGCTTCCAATTTTTTTATATCATTATCATCTACAATGCCAACAACTGTTGCGTTATATGTTTTTTCTATTTCGTTTTTTGGGTGTGTAATCTTATTTATAAATTCTCCATCATTTGAGAGAATAAGTGCACCTGATGTGTACATATCTAGTCTTCCAGCTGGAACTACTCTTCCTTTTACTCCCTTTATCAAATCCATTACAGTATCTCTTTCAAACTGATCTTTTACTGTTGTTACATACCCAATTGGTTTATTCAATAATATATAGATTTTATTTTCTTCTTGTTTTAAAATTTTTCCATTATACTCAACAATGTCCTTTTCCAGATTTACTTTTGTTCCAAGTTCATTAACTACTTTTCCATTTACTTTTATTTTTCCTTGCAATATTAGTTCTTCTGCCTTTCTCCTTGATGTAATACCACTGTCTGCTATGTATTTTTGAAGTCTTATTTCCATATTTCTCCCTTTCTAATTATATTTATGTTTTTATAATAGCTGTGAATAACAAAAGTTATTTATAATCTACTATCTAAAATTTTTAACACATTTTTAAATTCATCAGGTAACTCCGCTTCTAAATGCATTTTATTATTAGTAATTGGATGATTAAATTCTAAAATTGTGCTATGTAACATTTGACCTGATATATTAAATTCATTCTTACCATTAGAATATACTTCATCCCCTACAACTGGATGTCCTATTTTAGATAAGTGTACTCTTATTTGATGAGTTCTTCCAGTGTCAATTTTAATTCTTAAAAGTGTATAATCTCCATATCTTTTTATGACTTTTATATGTGTAATTGCTTCTTTTCCATCTGCTCTTGCTTCCATCTTCTTTCTATCCTGCTTGCTTCTTCCGATAGGCATATTTATAGTAGCAGTATCTTCTGCAATATTTCCTTTAACTAAAGCAGTGTATATTTTTGTTATCTTATGCTCTTTTATTTGATTAGACATATTTATGTGAGCTTCGTCGCATTTTGCAACTATGATTAACCCTGATGTATCTTTATCTAATCTGTGTACTATCCCTGGTCTTATCTCTCCTCCAATACCAGATAAGCTACCTTTACAATGATTTAATACAGCATTTACTAGTGTTCCATCAGGATTTCCATTTCCAGGGTGTACAACCATTCCTTTTCTTTTATTTATAACTAAAATATATTCATCTTCATATACAATATCTAAGTCAATATCTTCAGCTTTTAGATTTGTTTCTTTTGGTTTCTCAATTATAATTTTTATCTCATCATTTTCTTTTATTTTATAAGACTCTTTTTGCAATTTACCATTTACTAATATTTTTTCATTTTTGATTAGTTTTTGAACCATACTTCTTGTAAAATGCACATCAAGGCTTGTTACATAAGTATCAAGCCTTTGATTTATATTTTCAAAATTAACTTTATAATTTTTTTCTTCCATATATTTTTACTCTTCTTCTGCTAGCCTTTCATAAATTACAAATTTTGAATCATTATATAATTCCTTATAACCGTCATCTCTAGAAATAAGCATTTTTAACTTAGAGTTTGTTTTACATATTACATGAGTAACACCATATTCTTCAAATTTAGTATCATACCAAGTAGAAATATTTGATACACTAAGATAATCTGAAAATATATCTTTTCCTTCATATTTCTTTTCTTCTTTATTGTAAGTTCCGTTAAACTCAGGTGTATATAAATCACACCTAGAATCTATAAATACAGGAACATCATTTAAAAGTAAATAACTTCCATAGTTGTAATCGTTAAATAACTTTATATTTTTATAATCTAAATTTTCTTTTATCCAATTTGTTGCATCCACTGGATAGTTGCTTGTATTTATATAATTTGCATTAATATTTTTCTTATATATACTTAAACTTATAATAAATACTAACAAAATTGTAAGTACTTCTCCTAAAATACTAGTTGTATATTGCATAAAATCTTCTGTACCATTTTTATCATACATTTCTATAAGATTAGCAAGCATTGTACTAACTACTGTTCCTCCAAATAATATAAGCATTGAGGCTTGTCTTCTAGACATTAGTGTTAGTAATGTTAATCCTCCAAAAAGGAATATATCTCTTAATCTTAATTTTACTTTAGTGAATATTGCTAATGCAAAAGTAGCAGTAATAGTTATAAGTATTGGTATATTTTCAATAAGAGTTAATGGTAGATGTTCACTTATACTTTTAGTTGTATTTCCTTGCATTATCTTATATGTGTACATATAAGGCATATCTTTTATTGGTGTTAACAATCCTGTTAATAAGCATATTAACATTATTATAAATAGTTTTAATACATTGTTATTTTTCTCTAATACTATTTTGTATGGTTTCTTTCTTCTGTCATTTTGTTTTATTAAACTCGTTTCAAAAGTTGAGTTTGATTTTTCTAGCATTTTATTTAATATTTGCAAGTCAGCTTGATATTTTTCGATTTTTCCGTCTTTAGCCTTTTTTAATTTCTTGTTTGTGACTTTTATTCTATTACTTATCCACATTTGATAAACTTTATGTGGAAGATGCCAATCCAATACTGCTGCAATTGCATATTCTGCTATAAATGGCAAGTATAGTACAAAATAGAATGGAAATACTGCAGAGTGTACATTTGCAATAATTATCGGTATTATAACTAGTCCTATTGCATACCTTAATTTTGGTTTTTCTAGATATTTTACTATAAGTAATATTGTCGCAACAAGTAGAACAAATGTTACTAATTGTGCTCTTACTGCAATATATTCTTTCATTAATTCCATTTGTCCAACAGCGATAACAAATGAAATAACTGCATTTTTTGAAATCTTTTTATTTGTAAAGTATAACAAGACTCCAAGCATTACTGAAAGTACTATTGTTGATATATAAAGTCCTGTATATCCACCTGCAAAATCAAATATAAGAGAAATGATTATATCATATAACCAGTGTGGATACATATATGGTAAATTTTCATGCCATGAGAAATGGTCTTGATAGTCTATTCCATTTTCTCTTATTAACTGTCCTATTTTTATTGTATAAAAAGTGTCATTTTGAAGGGCTTTTGGAACTACAGATATACAAAATATTGCTATGCAAAAAATCGCTAAAATATTAAATGCAATTTCTAGCGTTTTTTTATCTTTTGTTTTAGATTCTTTTTTTGTTTTAGTCTTATTTTTAGAGTCTTTGTTCTTTTTAGTAAGCTTCATATTACAATTATTCCTTTCCTAGTCGCTAAATTCAATTAATTCTCAACAGCTTATTTTATTACTATATTGTATATTCTATTAGGTACATATATTTCTTTTACAAGTTCTTTTCCTTCTAAATATGCTTTTATTTTTTCATTTTTATGAACTTTTTCTTTAACTGATTCTTTATCCTCATCTTTTTGAATATCTATATTTGCTCTTAATTTTCCATTTACTTGTATTGGTAAATTTATTAAGTCATCTATTGTTTTTGCTTCATCATATTTTGGCCAAGGCTTATATGCTAATGAATCAGTATGACCTAATCTTTCCCATAATTCTTCTGTCATATGTGGTGCAAATGGATTTAATAATTGGATAAATGTTTCGAATTCTTTTTTGTTTATTTTTTTTGCTTTACTGAATTCATTTACCATGGTCATAAATGTTGATACTGATGTATTAAACTTCATTTCTTCAATATCGTTTCCAACCTTTTTAATAGCCTTATGCATCATATTTTCAAATTCTTTTGAATATTCATCTCCATCTACTAAAATATCTTGAAGTGACCATACTCTATCTAAAAACTTGCTACATCCCCTTATGCTTTCCATAGACCATTGTGCTGTTTGATCAAATGGTCCCATAAACATTTCATATACTCTAAAGCTATCTGCGCCAAATTCCCTAACTATATCATCTGGATTTATTACATTTCCTTTAGATTTAGACATTTTTTCGCCATTTTCACCAAGTATCATCCCATGTGATGTACGCTTCTGATATGGCTCTTTTGTCGGAACTTTTCCAATATCATATAAAAATTTATGCCAGAATCTTGAGTATAATAAGTGCAATGTTGTATGTTCCATTCCTCCATTATACCAGTCAACTGGTGACCAGTATTCTAGTGCTTCTTTTGATGCGAATTCCTTATCATTATGTGGATCCATATATCTTAAATAATACCATGATGAGCCTGCCCATTGTGGCATTGTGTCTGTTTCACGTTTTGCTGGCTTTCCGCAATGAGGGCATGTTGTATTTATCCAATCAGTTTGTTTTGCTAAAGGCGATTCTCCATTTTCTCCAGGCTCATAATCTTCTATCTCTGGTAATTTAAGCGGTAATTGTTCTTCTGGAATTGGAACCCATCCACAGTCTTCGCAATATACCATAGGTATTGGCTCTCCCCAATATCTTTGACGAGAAAATACCCAGTCACGTAATTTATAGTTTACTTTTCTTTTTCCTAAATTGTTTTCTTCGATATATTCTATTACCTTATTTATTGCATCTTTTGAATCTAATCCTGTTAAAAATCCAGAGTTTACAGAGATGCCATCTTCTACATCTGTAAATGCTTCTGTTAATTCTTTGTCTTCTATATCTTCAGTTTTGCTCTTTATAACTAATTTTATTGGTAAATTAAACTTTTTAGCAAATTCAAAATCTCTTTGGTCATGTGCTGGAACAGCCATTATTGCTCCTGTTCCATAAGTTATTAAAACATAATCGGAAATCCATATTGGTATCTCTTCGTTTGTTAAAGGATTTATAGCTTTTATTCCTTTAATCTCAACTCCTGTTTTTTCTTTATTTAATTCTGCTCTTTCAAAATCAGATTTCATTGCAGCTTTTTCTTGGTAGTCTTTTACTTCTGATAAATTTTGAATCATATCTTTATGTTTCTCTATAAATGGATGTTCTGGTGATATTACCATATATGTTGCTCCAAATATAGTATCTGGTCTTGTTGTATATATAAGTAATGAATCATCTGTATCTTTTATTTTAAAATTAACTTCTGCTCCTTCACTTCTTCCTATCCAATTTTTTTGTTGAGCTTTTATTTTATCTAGAAAATCCACATCATCTAAGTCATCAATTAGTCTTTGTGCATATTCTGTTATTTTAAGCATCCATTGTGATTTTTCCTTTTGAATAACTGGGCTTCCACATCTTTCACAAACACCGTTCACTACCTCTTCATTTGCTAGTCCCACTTTACATCCTGTACAGAAGTTTATTGGCATAGTTGCTTTGTATGCTAAGCCTTTTTTGAATAGTTGTATAAATATCCATTGTGTCCATTTATAATAATCTGGATCTGTTGTGTTTATTTCTCTAGACCAGTCAAATGAAAATCCTAGTGATTGTAGTTGCTGTTTAAAGTGGGCTATGTTTTGCTCTGTTGTTATTTTTGGATGTATATGATTTTTTATTGCATAATTCTCTGCTGGTAATCCAAAAGCATCAAAACCTATCGGATACAATACATTATATCCTTGCATTCTTCTTTTTCTTGCAATTATATCTAATGCAGTATAACTTCTTGGATGTCCAACATGAAGTCCTTGTCCTGATGGATAAGGAAACTCTATTAATCCAAACCACTTTGGTAATGTGTAATCACATTTTGCATTAAAAGTTCCTTCCTCTTCCCATTTCTTTTGCCATTTTTGTTCTACTTCTTTAAAATTATACATAAAAATTTATTCCTTTCTTGCATTACTTAAAAAGTTATGTAATTTTGAAACATTTATTATTTCAATTTTATCATTTCCTTTTGTTTCCGTAACATTTAATGAGTATATTATACTATAAAAATAAGTAAAAATCTATATATTTTCATTAAATAATGTTACTAAATGATTACATTTTTTTAATATTATTGTTATATTATTTTGAAATGTAATAGTGTATAATGTTTATATGTTGTACAAAGGAGAATTTTAATGATTTCAATTGAACAAGAACTTGAGAAAAATGGTATTAAGGTAATATGCCCTATAAATACTTTTAATGTAAACGAGATTGCTACATATGTTTCTAAAATACTATGTTCTAAATTTCCTGATTTTAAGTTAGATTATAATGATATATTTACAAGAATTTCTAGGCTTAATATGTATATTGCTGATATGCCTTCCGGCATGTCTGATGCATGTTACTTTTACAAGAATGAATCATTATATTTTAGAAAAGGAATTAGTTTTAATGATATAAAAAGACTTTCTTTTCATGAGATAGTACACCATTTTCAAGAAATAAAAGATTCAAAAGGTGTTCTTCATAGATTAGGGTTATGTACATATTTAAGAGTAAAATCTTACGGAACAGCTCTTAATGAAGCTGCAGTCCAACTTATGTCTTCATTTGCCGTTGGAGAAGCTCGTGATTTTGTTACTTATTATGGAGTAGGCTTTTCTACTGATAGCCCTACATATTATCCAATGCTCTGTAATCTAATCAAGCAAGTTGGTTATTTAACAGGATTTGCTGTTTTGTTTGAAAGTACTTTTTTTGCAAATAATGCTTTTTTTGATAAATTCAAATTTTTATTTGGTGAAAAGAATGCTTTTGATATACAACAAAATTTTGATAAAATAATGTTTACTGAAGAAAAAATTATAAAAATAAATAATAAAATACAGTCTACTGATATGTCATATATAAAATTCAAAAATGCCACTAATACTATAAATCGTTATAAGGAGCAAATTAAGAAAACATTTTTTGATACACAAAATCTTATTTTAAATTCTTATTTTAATGCTAGAATGAAAGAGATTAAAACTGCTAATGAAATTGAAGAATATAGAAAGCAATTATATAGCTTTAGTAATTTAATTGGAAAAGCAGAAAATTATTCATATTTCAATGATTTCTATATGTCAAAAATGGCTGAAATTGATAAAAAATATGAAAATCTTACTGGAAATACTCAAATTGCAGTTGTTAAGAAATCTGTATTATCTACGATTTTTGGTGCCGTTAAAAAACTATTTGTTAAAGATAGTATTGAGTATAAAGATAATATTCCATAAAACTGTCACATCTATTATATAAAACATAAATATAGTTATTTTCTCAAGCCTTGTTGTCGCAACGCAACCTAAAGGTTGCTGCTCCAGCGCGCTTCGCTTGAACGCTACGCGGCTATTCAAAAATAACTATATTCATGTAATTATTTAATTGTAGTAAAATTTTCTATGCAATTATTATCTTTACTATAATAGAAATTTAATTATACTTTCTGCTGCATTTCTTCCTGACCTTGCTGCATATGCAACTGTTGATTTTTCTCCTATAATATCCCCACCTGCAAATACCTTTTGTACTGATGTTTGCATGTTTTCATTTACATTAATGTATCCCCATTTATTTTTTTCAAAATCTATTATATTGCTTTCTTCTGGTTTAGAACCTGTTGCCATAACAACATAATCCATGTCCATAAAATAATTACTATTCTCAATATTTACAGGTGATAATCTTGTTTCACCTTCTTTTTTAACCAGCTCTGTTTTTATACATTCTATTTTCTCTACTTTTTCGTTTCCTAAAATTTTAATTATATTTGTTTGAAATAAAAACTCTATTCCCTCTTTTTTTGCATCTTCTATTTCTTTTGTTTCAGCAGGCATTTGTTCTTCTGCTCGTCTATATATTACATAAACTTCTTTTGCTCCCAATTTATTAATTGTTCTTGCTGTATCCATGGCAACATTACCACCGCCAATAACTGCTACTTTTTTTCCTATATAATTTGGATGATTATTATTTTCTAATAATTCATTTCCACCATATACTCCATTAAGTTCTTCACCTTCTATATTCATTTTAGTTGGAACATTGGCTCCTATACCGATAAAAACTGCATCATAATTTTTAGTTAAATCATAAATTGTAAAATCTTTTCCAAGTTGGGCATTTGTTTTTACCTCTATACCTAAATCTAAAATTTTCCTAATTGTGCTTTTTACAATTTCTTTATCTAGTCTAAAATCTGGTATCCCATGAGTTAATATTCCTCCTAACTCATCAAACTTCTCATATATTGTGACTTTTACACCCTTCTTAGCTAAAAATGCACTACAAGTAAGCCCAGCTGGACCACTTCCCACAACTGCAACTTTTTTATCTATTAACAATTTATCTATTTGAGTTGGAATCTTATAATTGTTTTTTATTGACTCTTTTCCAATAAATTCTTCCATTTTTTCAATAGATACACTCTCACCTTTTATACCTCTTATACAACTTCCTTGGCACTGCTTTTTATGGGGGCAAATTGCTCCACAAACAGCTGGTAAAACTGTTGTTTCTGATAAAATTTCAAAAGCTTTTTTTAAATCTTTCTCATGTATAAAAAGTGGAATATTATTATTGAGTGGGCAACCTTTGTTGCTGCATGGTTTATTTACACAATTTAAACAATAACTTCTTATTTCATCTTCATTCATCTTGACACTTTTCCTTTATCTTATTTTTTACTTAATTTTATAATATCATATTTTTTTCAATTATTCTACAAAAAATCAAAAGATGAATGTATAGTCAAATATAATCCATCTTTTTTCTTTAAATATTTAAATTTTCTTCTTCTGCTAAACTTTTTAGTTGCTTCAAATCTTTCCAAAATTCTATTTTTTTGCTTTCATCTCTTAAAAGTGCTGCTGGATGCCAAGTTGGTAAGTATTTTATTCCTTTTTTCTCAGTTAAAATACCTCTTTCCTTTGTTATAGAATGTTCTTCTCCTAATATATTTTTTAATGCTGTACTACCTAGTAAAACAATAATTTTAGGCTTAACTAAAATAACCTGATTTCTTAAATAATTTAAACATGCTACAGCCTCATCCTTTTCTGGAACTCTATTTTGTGGTGGTCTGCATTTTACAATATTAGCTATATAAACATGTTCTCTGTTTATACCTATTCCAGCAAAAGCCTTGTCCATAAGCTGTCCAGCTTTTCCTACAAAAGGAATTCCTTCTTTATCTTCATCTGCTCCCGGACCTTCTCCTATAAACATTATATCTGCTTCTCTATTTCCAACACCGAAAACTATATTAGTTCTTCCTCCATTTAATTTACATTTGTTACAATTTTTAATACTATTTTCTAACTCTTCCCAATTATCAAACATTTTTAATCCTCAAATTTTTTACTTTTCTCTTTGCCCAAAATTTTAATTTGTTAATCTTTATTTTAACATTATTAATCCTAAATTCTTTTTAAAATCTTTTCCTTCTATTCTATGTGAATGAAATTTATCACACGAACACATTGTACAGATATTGCTATCGATTATATTTTTAGGTAATAATTCCATATCTTCTAACATTAATTTATTTATTAAAATTGTATCTATTTTATATTGAATACCTTTTTCATTAGAATATTCTGTTTTTTCAATTATATCATAATTTTTACAATAATCATTAAACTCATTTTCAAATATTTGAACAACATCTTCATTTACTAAAAAATGATCTTTTCTTAATGCTGGTCCAATACAACAAATTATATTTTCTGGCTTGCAATTATAATCTTGTATCATTTTGTAGATTGTCTTTTGTGCAATTTTTTTAGTTGTTCCCTTCCAGCCAGAATGTACATTTGCAATAACTTTTTCTTTTGGATCATACATCAACAAGTCTATGCAGTCTGCAAAACTTACAGCTAACGCCTTATCTTTTCTATCAGTAATTAGTCCATCAACATCTTTTAATTTTAATTCTTGATTTTTTATTTCTAATATATTGTCAGTATGTGTTTGTTTTGCTTTAATAATATTTTCTTCATTAACATTAAAAGTCCTTGCAATTATCTTGAAACTTTCTTTCCTATTTTCTTCATCTTTATCAAGTCCAAAGTTAAAAGTTGTTAATGTAAATGCATGTATAATTTCATCTTTAAATTCCAATAATTTATTAAATTGTAAATATTCAAGATTTTCATTTTTAGTTATTGTAATATTTTCCATTTTAGTTTAATACTCCTATAGTATTATTATATTATCATAAGAGTTGCTTATATTCAACTATTTTAAAAGATTTTTATATAAAATCATTGTTTTATTTTCCATTTCATGTTATATTTAATATATCACAAAGGAGAATTTTAGTTTGAAAGAATTAGTAAGAAAATTAAAACCAAAATAATAAAAAAGGGCATAGTTCCCCCTTACCCCCAGAAATT
>CANQLO010000018.1 GCA_947624715.1 uncultured Clostridia bacterium | reverse complement strand
ATACAACAGATAGTGATATAAAAGAAGTAACAACAGTACCAAATGCAGCAGGAACAATAACCTTTGGTTATACACCAGATACAGAATGGACAAATCAAGATGTAACAGTAACAATAACAAGTACAGCAGGAACAGGATATACAATCCAATATGCACTATATAATACAACAACATGGCTAGACTATAGTGAAAGTAGTAAGCCAAAAATGACAAAGAATGGAACAATCTATGCAAGACTAAAACAAAATGGAACAACAAATTATGGAAGTGAAACAACAGGAACAGTAAGTAAGATAGATAAATTAGTACCAAATAAACCAACAGTAACAGAGACACATACATCAACAAGTATAAAAGTAACAGCAAGTGCAACAGACCAAAATGAAGATACAGCGCAAGGATATGCTAAGTCAGATATAGCAGGATATTATTATAGTAGTGATGGAGGAGCAAATTGGACACCAGCATTAACATCGGAGCCAGATACAAAGACAACACATGACTTTACAAGCTTACAAGCAAATAAAGTATATAAGATACAAGTAAAAGCAAAGGATAAAGCAGGAAATACAACAGATAGTGATATAAAAGAAGTAACAACAGTACCAAATGCAGCAGGAACAATAACCTTTGGTTATACACCAAATACAGAATGGACAAATCAAGATGTAACGGTAACAATAACAAGTACAGCAGGAACAGGATATACAATCCAATATGCACTATATAATACAACAACATGGCTAGATTATAGTGAAAGTAGTAAGCCAAAGATGACAAAGAACGGAACAATATATGCAAGACTAAAACAAAATGGAACAACAAACTATGGAAGTGAGACAACAGGAACAGTAAGTAAGATAGATAAGTTAGCACCAAATACTCCAACATTTACAGAAACACATGATGCATCAGGAGTAACCATAACAATAACAGCAACAGATCAAGAAGCAGATAATACACAAGGATATGCAAAATCAGATATTGGACTATACTACTTTAGTACAGATGGAGGAACAACATATACACCATCAAACGGACAAAGTGAAAAATCAAAAACAATATCATTACAACCGGGAACATATACATTAAAAGTAAAAGTACAAGATAATGCAGGAAATAAAAAAGAAAGTACGCAAAACACAAGTGTTACTATAGAAGAACCAGTACACACGTTTAAAGATCTTAAAGTGGGAGATATAGTAAATTATACACCAGACACAACAGTAACAAGTTATGATTTACCAAGTAATAAGAGTGGATATACCAAAGCACAAACAGTAACAAAGGTAACATACACATGGAAAGTATTAAACATAAATAATGATTCAGTAGATATAATGGGAGTGCCATCACCAAGTATGTCGAGCGTTACTTTTGGCGGCCCGACAGGATACAATAATGCAGTATACTGTTTAGATGAAATGTGCAAAACACTATATTCAAATAGTAAATTGAAAGCAGAAGCAAGAAGTTTAGATTTACAGGACATAGAATCAAAAATGAATGATGCGGGAAAAGCAGCAAGGGATGCATATGTAAATGGTTACAGTGGTGTGCAGTATGGAGGAACAAGGGATTATTCAGGAAATTATGCATGGTATCCAAACTTAGCAAAATATGAAAATATATTAGGAATAGATGATGGAGGATTGAATGCAGACGGAATAGGGGAAAGTGAAGATGGTACAATGTTAGCAGGACAAATAACAATACCATTGTTAGAGGAAGATACAAGTGACTATGGAAGTTCAATGACCAAAGCAGTTAGTAAAATAACAGTGAGACAGAATTATTATTTTTTAAGTTCACCAAGTTCATACTTTGATGACCCAAAATTTTATAATTTGATTTTTGGAACCGGAACGCTATATTGGCTTGCATCACGCACGGTTATTTGTCACCCAACGAGTCCAGTTTTCTCAGCTAGAACCGTATGGAAAGCCTCAATTGACTCAACGAGCTTGTTCGACCCAGACGTTTACCCTTATTACTCCTACAGCAGAAGGGTGTCGCCGGTGGTTTCTCTAAACTCTAATATCCAATATACAAGTGTAAGCTCTGGAGTTTGGAACATAGTAGAATAAGGTAAATGAGAAAGTGTAAAAACAATCTAGGTGGAGTTCTTCGGGTTCCATCTAGAAACGATTAAATATTAATGTACAAATTAGAATAATAATAACTCAAATGATACTAAATTGTACCTAAAAATAACTAAATTAAGTTATATAAGTCTTATAAATGTGAACGATGAGATATTAAAATCTAACCGTTCACATTTTATTTAATTCTTTTTATTTATATGAAAAGTAAATTCTATTTATACATTGCAAGTTGTTACAAGATAATACTTGCAAGTTCGTCAAATGAAAAAGTAAATGCAATTCTGTAAATACTTGCAAGTTTAAGAAAATGAAAGAAAACTCTTGCAATTTCTTTATTTTTTTGATACAATAGTAAGCGTTGAAAAATACACACACAAATGGAGTATAAAATTGATGCCTAAAATGGGCAGTCTTATATGTTGAAATTTGTGGAGGATTAAAACAAAAAGGAGGAATTAAAAATGGCAGTAGTTGCAATGAAACAATTACTAGAAGCTGGTGTTCATTTTGGACATCAAACAAGAAGATGGGATCCAAGAATGGCTGAGTATATATTCCAAGCTAGAAATGGTATTCACATCATCGATTTACAAAAGACATCTAAAAAATTAGATGAAGCTTATGAATTTATGAGGGAACAAGCAGAAGAAGGAAAGAGTATTTTATTTGTAGGAACAAAGAAACAAGCTCAAGACTGTGTAAAAGAAGCAGCAGAAAAGAGTGGAATGTTCTATGTAAATGAAAGATGGTTAGGTGGAACTCTAACAAACTTCAAAACAATAAGAAAAAGAATTGACAGACTAACAGAATTAGAAGCAATGGAACAAAATGGAAGCTTTGATGTTCTACCAAAAAAAGAAGTTGTTTTACTAAGAAAAGAAATGGAAAAACTAAATAAGAATTTAGGTGGAATTAAAGAAATGACTGAAATTCCAGATGTTATATTCTTAGTTGATCCAAAGAAAGAACATATTGCAGTTAAAGAAGCAAGAAAACTTAATATACCAATTATAGGATTAGTTGATACAAACTGTGATCCTAATGATGTAGATTATGTTATTCCAGGAAATGATGATGCTATAAGAGCAGTTAAGCTAATAACAGATGTTATGGCTAATGCAATCATTGAAGGTAAACAGGGTGAAAGCTTAGACAGTGATGATACTCAAGCTATGGAAGAAGAAAATAGCGAACCAGAAAGCATGGAAGAAGTAGTTGCTAATGAAGAAGAAGCAAATTCTGAAGAATAACGATAAATTTGATAAAATAGATAGTATTGAGAACGTATTTTATAAGTTTATAAATACTATCTAAAAATATAAATTAAGGAGGATAAAAATATGATTACTGCAGCTCAAGTAAAAGAATTAAGAGAAAAGACAGGTGCAGGTATGATGGACTGCAAGAAAGTTTTAACTGAAACAGATGGAAATGAAGAAAAAGCAATAGAATTATTACGTGAAAGAGGAATAATGAAAGCAGCCAAGAAATCTGATAGAATAGCAGCAGAGGGATTAGTAAATGCATATGTATCAGAAGATAAGAAGGTTGGAGCTTTAGTTGAAGTTAATGCAGAAACAGACTTTGTTGCTAAAAATGAAGAATTCCAAGAGTTTGTAAAAAATGTTGTAAAACAAGTTGCATTAAATAATCCAAAAGATGTAGAAGAATTATTATCACAAAAATCAATAGAAGATTCAAATCTTACAGTTCAAGAAGTTTTAACAAACAAAATTGCAACAATTGGTGAAAATATGAACATCAGAAGATTTGTTAGATTTGAAACTGAAAGTGGAATGATAGTAAGCTATATCCACGGAGAAGGAAAAATTGGTGTTTTAGTTGAATTAGAAGGTGCAGATGAAACAGTTGGAAAAGATGTATGTATGCAAATAGCAGCAGCTAGACCAGAATTTTTAAGTGAAGCAGATGTACCAGCTGATAGATTAGATAAGGAAAAGGAAATTCTTAAAGCACAAGTTATAAATGAAGGAAGACCAGAAGCTGTTGCTGATAAAATAGTAGCAGGAAGACTTGGAAAATTCTATTCAGAAATATGTTTATTAAATCAAGAATTTGTTAAAGATCCAAGTAAAAAGGTTGGACAAATGGTTGAAGAAAAGAAAGGCAAAGTTATCAAATTTGCTAGATTTGAAAAAGGAGAAGGTCTAGAAAAAAGAGAAGAAAACTTTGCAGAAGAAGTTGCAAAACAACTAAAATAAAAAAGACTAGTAATAGTCAATAAAAAAACTCATAGGAGGTGCTAAAATGGCAAAATGTGATATTTGTGGAAAAGCAGTAGCAAATGGAAATCAAATTAGTATAGCTCGTTCACATGTTAGTAGAAGAGCTCCAAGAACATGGAAACCAAATTTAAGAACAGTAAGAATAAAAGTAAATGGAGAAAATAAGAAAATGCATGTATGTGCAAAATGCTTACGTTCATCTAAATTAGAAAATGCATAAATGTTTTTAATTAATAATGAAAAATAAGGGCTGTAAAAGGTCCATAAAAAAAGATTTGAGTTAAAGCTTAACTCGAATCTCTTTTTTTTTCGTTTTCATAAATGTATGTACTTTATGAAAATAGTTAATCTTCTTTAATTCCAAAAAACAATTTAACAATACCACGAAGCCATTTTGGAACTTTTTTCACAACAATAGTCATCAAATTACCTCCTTTTTAAGCAGTTTACATTTACTGTTTCTGGCATAAGCAAATAAAACCTGCAATAATAATTGTGCAACCAATTATAAATAGCCAACCTGAAATTGGAAGTAATAGAACAAGTAAAACACCTAAACCAAAACCTATCAAACAGGTTGCAAATAGTTTCTTTAGTATTCTCCACATATATTACCTCCTTTATTAACAGTATATGAGTTAAAAAAAAATCGGTTACTAATAGAGTAATGTATAAATAGTGAAAAAATCCAAATAAATTAACCAAATAATATTCACTAAAAAAACTTTTTATGATATAGTAGTAATATGGGGGAAAAATAATAAATGAGTCAAAAGATGGAAAAGAAAAAAATATGGCATGCAATAAGGAGATGTTCAGTCTCGACTTTTATGCTATGCATGGTTATATTATTGATAAAAATAGCTCCTAATTATGAAATAAATCACTTATCAGATAGAACAAACTTGATTATAAATAATAACAATATTACAACAAGTCTGAAAACAGATGTAGTAATAGAAAGCGATGTAGTATATTTATCATTTGATGATGTAAAAAACTTTTTTGATGAGTATTTAACTATAGAAGGAAGTAAAATAATAACAACATCAAATACCAAAACATCAGCAATCCAAATAGATGGTGGCAAGGTATATGAAAACGGTTCATATACCAGCATGGACTATAAGATTCTAAAAAAAGATGATAAGTACTATATACCAATAAATAAATTTGAGAAAATATATAATATTGAAGTAAATTACAATGAAGAAAAAAATATAGTTACAATAGACTCATTAAGTAGAAAAGCAGTCACTGCTTTAGCTTCAAAAGACTTAAATATAAAGTATAGACCATCTACATATTCTAAAACACTTGATAAAGTAAAAAGAGGAGAAACTTTAACAGTAATACAAAATGAAAAAGAAAGTTCATGGATAAAAGTACGCTCTCCAAAAGGTGTAATAGGGTATATAAAAAGGTCAAATATAATTGATGAAAAAGTAATAAGAGAAAACTTAGAAAGAGATAAAATAGAAGGAAAAGTAAGTATTGTTTGGGATTATTACAATCAATACACTGCAGCACCAACAAGAAGTGATACTATAAAAGGAGTAAATGTTGTAGCACCATCTTTCTTTGAATTAAGGTCAGATGGAAGCCTAGCCGTTAATGTAGGAACTAGTGGAACCAATTATATAAATTGGGCAAAACAAAACAATATTGAAGTATGGCCAGTATTGTCAAATAGTATGCTAAATAATATAAATGCTGTATCACAAATTTTATCAACTTTTGAAACAAGAGCAAATCTAATTGACAATATAATAAACGAACTAGTAAAAATTGATGTTCAAGGTATTCATGTAGATTTTGAAAATATGAATAAATCTGATAAGGATAATTACTCTAGATTTATCATAGAGCTAGCACCAAGATTAAGAGAGATTGGAATGACATTAAGTGTACTATTAACTGAACCAGATGGATCTGATACATGGTCACTTTGCTATGATAGAAATGTGATAGGAAAAGTTGCAGATTATGTTGTATTTATGGGATATGATCAGCATACAGCATCAAGTCAAACAGCAGGAACTATTGCAGGAGCAGATTGGGTAGAATTAAATATAAATAAATTTCTTGGACAAGAAGATGTTTCAAAAGATAAAATAATACTAGCTATGCCATTCTATACAAGACTTTGGATAGAGGAAAATGGAAAATTAACTAATAAAGTAGTAAATATGAAAGATGTAAAAATACCTGCTAATGCCACAAAAGTATGGGACGACAATTTAAAACAAAATTATATTGAATACAAAGTAGGAAATGCTGTTTATAAAATGTGGATAGAGGATAAAGATTCTATCAGTTGCAAACTGGATTTAGTAAACAAATATGACCTAGCAGGAGCAGGCTTCTGGGAAAAAGACAGAGAAAATGAAGAAGTATGGGATATAGTTGAACAAAAATTAAAATAGTAATAAAAAAAGAGTCACCTGAATATAATATATCAGGTGATTATTTTGAATATTGGTTATATAAAATTGGACAAGCCAAAAGAAGGCTTTTTAAACATTATAAAATATAAAATTAAATATTTATTTAACCTTGTCTATAAGGATAAATATGTAAAAGAAAATTATTATATTACAAAAATAAACGATAAATCTAAAAATAAATTAATAACAATGTTAAAAAGGGATAAAATAGATTATATTGTTCAAGAAAAAGGAATAGATATTAATTACCCAAAATTAAAGGGTAGTTATGCTTTAAAATATATGATCTCAGATGTAACAAAATACTGTTTTAAACTACTTAATTTAAGAATAGAAGAAGTTTTTATATGTACTAATACATTTTCAAATGAAAATGTGCAAATTATTAAAGATTTATCATCAAATGTAAAAGTTGTAAATATAATATCAGAAAATAGTAGATACTTAATACTAGAAAAACAATTAGAAAATGATGGAATATATGTTACTGTAAATAACAATAAAAGAAAATCTTTAAAAAACGCCAATATAGTTATAAACATTGACTTCAAAGACTTTAAGGGATATGTGACTAACAGAAATATGATAGTAATAGATATTTCTAATAATATGAAAATAAGCAAAGGATTTGATGGAATATATATAAAAGGAGTTAAAATAGGAACTGATAAAATCATGAGAGTATTTAGTGAATATGAATATTTTGAAAAGGATAAACTTATTGAAGCTGAAATGATAAAGATAAATAATTATGATTTAGTTAGAAAATATATACAAATGAACAAATTTACAATTAATGAAGTAATTGGTGAAAGAGTAATTACAAACGAAGAATTTAAGAGGTTAGAAAAAATGATAAGTTAGAAAATATATTAAGATTTTTAAAAAAGAAAACTTTCAAAAATATCGTCAAATAAAAAGATAAAATTTTTCAAAAATATAGTAAATTTTTCAAAAAAATATTGACAAATCTTAAAGTTTGCAATAATATATAAGAATTGAAAATTACAACAAATATGCAAAGGAGATAATAAAATGGAAAACGAAGAGGTTATACTAACACAAGAAGGATATGATAAATTAGAAGAAGAATTAGAAAATTTAAAAACTGTTGAAAGGACAGAGATAGCAGAAAGAATAAAAATAGCACTTGGATATGGAGACTTATCAGAAAATTCAGAGTATGATGAAGCTAAGTCTGCACAAGAAATAAATGAAAATAAAATAATAGAATTAGAAAACAAGTTAAGACATGCTAAGATTATTGATGAAGCAGAAATAGATACTAAAACTGTTCAAATCGGCAATATAGTTAAAGTACACGATATGGAATTTGATGAAGATGTAACTTATACTATTGTTGGCTCAACAGAAGTAGACTTATCACAAAATAAAATATCAAATGAGTCTCCTATTGGAGTAGCTCTTCTTGGTGCAAAAAAAGGTGATATAGTTAGTGCTAATATACCAGCAGGTATAGCGCAATTCAAAATTCTTTCAATTAAGAAATAATGTCAATGTCAAAAGGAGAACGATTTGGTTAAGTGTCAACGGGTGTCAACGGGACGGAGGTTATTGACACTCATGTCAACGGGGACGGAGGTTATTGAAACTCATGAGTAGAATATTTCAAAAATATTACATTTTTATAAAAATAAAAAATAATATTGAACTATCAAAAATAAGTGTGTTAAAATTATAGCTATAAAAATATAAAAACAAAAGAAAAGGAAGAAAAACAAAATGAAAAAGCTTGTAAGCCTTGAGGCTGTACACACACACACACACACACACACACACAAGTAATTTAATAGATAAAAGGATAAACATAGAAATACTAGAAGCTATGTGTTTTAGTGAAAGCTAAAATGCATGGCTTCTTTGTGCTGTAAAAAAATGAATTAGGAAAAAGTATAGAAAGTGAAAAAATACAATATAAAAATAGTTATTAGTTTTTTAATAAATAAAATTATAAAACAAAAGGAGGAAAATAATGAAAGCAAAATCAACATTTAAGAAAAATGCAAATGACATTTTGACACATACCTTAAAAGAACAAGGAATAACATTAATAGCGTTGATGGTAACCATAATAATAATGCTAGTATTAGCAGGAGTGACTCTAAATCTAGCATTAGGAGATGGAGGATTAATAAATACAGCCCAAAAAGGCATAGAAGAATATGAGAAAGCAAGTCAAAAGGAAAAAGAAGATTTGGAAGATGTGACAGAATTTATAAATGATTACTTAATGCAAGGACCAAACGGAAAGCCGTTACCAAAAACAGTAACAGGAACAGTACATGAAACAGTAAAAGGAGAAGACAAATTAGGAAATCCAGTAGTAATACCGGGAGGGTTCAAATTTGTGGGAAAAGAAGATGATACAGTAGAAGATGGAATAGTGATACAAGATGATGAAGGAAATGAATTTGTATGGATACCAGTAAGTAATATAGATGGAGATAATAATGCAGAAACAGAGCCAGAAGCAACAGATTTAATTAAATTAAAAGATGGAAGTAAAGTAGAAATAACGTTAGGAAGGTATACTTTTAGAAATGCCAGTCGAAATATTGGTTCAGCAGACTTACCAGATGGAACACCAGAGATAATACAGAAGGGCTCGGAAAGAGCAAGTGATGATTCTAAATTTGTAATTCAAACTTATTATAAAGAGAGTACAAATTTATTAAGAGAAAATGGAGGAGAAGGAGCAAAATCTTTAGAAAATTTTATAACAAGTGTAGAAACAAATCATGGATATTATCTAGCAAGATATGAAGCAGGCCAAGGTACTGATGGTAAACCAGTATCTAAAGTAGGAATAGCATGGACTGGTATAACTCAACAAGTAGCCTCAGAAGCAGCGCAAAGAATGTATGAAGGAGAAGAAAAATATGCAAGTGATTTAGTAAATAGTTATGCATGGGATACAGCAATAGTATTTATAGAAAAAATGGAAGATGCTAATTATGCAAATGCAAATAGAGAGACAACAGGAAATACTTCATTGTTAAATACAGGAGAAACAAATGATGTAAAATGCAATATATATGATATGGCTGCAAATGTACGTGAGTGGACAACAGAATATTCTACTACCTCTACCGAAGACGAACCAAGACCTTGTGTTAATCGAGGTGGTCTTCACGACCGTAACGACGGCTTCACAGCTTATCGCTTCAGAAGCAAAACAATCGAAAGATACACCAACCAAGTCGGATTTAGACCACTTTTATATTTAAAGTAGCGAATAAGACTATAAATTTAATTGTGTAAATTCAGAAAATAAAATTTTTGAATTGCACAATTTTTTGCGTGGAAAGAGGTAAAAGTGTATGTTTGAAAAATTAATTTGAAAGAATTTCAAATAAGAAAGTTGATTGAAATTTTTTAATTTATTTTATAAAACATATTGACAATACCATATTATGGAAGTATAATACAAATTATCAATTTATTTTTATAAAATTTAATCAAAATTATATCTATATTATTTTATTCTTAAAATAATCCAAAAAAATAAAAAAAACACAAATAAAGGAGGAATTTTTATTGATAGAAGAAAAAAATGCAAAAACTAATAATGAAAAAAATTTAACAAAAGAAAATAAAAAATATAAAACACTTATTCCGAAAGTAGATATAGTATTTCAAAGTCTATTTGGAAAAAATAATCCAGAAATAACAAAATCATTTGTACAAGCGATGCTTGGGGAAAAGATAGAAAAAATAGAAATAAATGATGATAAAGATTTAATAAGAAATAGACCAAATGATAAGTTAGGAATATTAGATTTGCAATTAGACATAAATGATAAAGAAAAAGTAGATGTAGAAGTACAGTTGTTAAATAAGGATAACTTTATAAGGAGATTATTATTTTACTTAACAAGATTGTATTCAGACCAAGTAAAAAGAGGAGATGAGTATGATAAAATAAAAAGAGTCGTGTTAATAGCAATAATAGATTTTGAAATAGAAGAAATGAAAGAAATAGAAGAAATGGAAGCCAAGTGGAAGTTAATAGAAACGAAATATCGTGAAAAAGTATTGACAGATTTGCTAGAAGTAAATATAATAAATTTAAAGAAAGCAAAGAAAGAGTACAAAAAGAATAACAACAACGAGAAAGCCCAATGGATGTTATTTTTAGACAATCCAGAATCAGAGGAGGTGCAGGAGATAGTGGAGAAGAATGAAAATATAAAAGAAGCGATAGTAACAGTAAAAGAGATGAGTGAAGACGAGAAAATGCAACGACTAGCTGATTTAAGATGGAAGGCGATAATGGATGAAAAGGCAATAAAAAGTTTAGGATTTAAGGAAGGAAGAAGAAAAGGTATAATTGAAGGAATAAATGAAAACAAAGTTCAAATTGCCAAGAAACTAATTGCAGAAGGAAAGGATATTAAATATATATCCGATTTAACAGAACTAGCAGAAGAAGAAATAAAGAAATTATACTAAAATAGAAAATGATTAAATGTCAATAGGTGTCAATAGGGACGGAGATTTTTGACAACATGAGCTTAAAATTTGTCAATTAGGACGGAAAGTGTCACCACTTGCAAAGTATACCATTTAATATGGTATATTTTTTCTACTCAAAATATTGATTTTTTGCCTAAAAGATAATATAATACTTACATGAATTTTAATTTTGCAAAACACCTTTTGCAAGAAAGGAAATGCCATGGGAGCTCTTATGACTACAAGAAGTTTTGGTGGCGAACTAATAAGTTTTAAGCTAGATGGAATTGAGAAAATCCACCAAGGAGAAGACGCAAGAGATGAAAATGGAAGAGTTTATTGGAAAAGACATGCACCAGTATTATTTCCAATAGTGGGAAAATTAAAGAAAAATCAGACAATGATAAATGGTAGAACTTTTGAAATAATGCAACATGGTTTTGCAAGAGATATGCAATATGAACCTGTAACAAAATTAGATAATTTTCACTCATATGTTCTAAAAAGCAATAAATATACTATGGCAAGGTATCCTTATGAATTTGAACTTTATAATACATATAGACAAGAAGAGAATAAACTAATATTTATCTATAAAGTAATAAATACAGGAATAAGTAATATGCCATTTGGATTAGGATCCAATCCAGCTTTTAAAATTGACCAAGATGATTTAAAAAAAGGAAACTACTATTTAGAATTTGAAGAAGAAGAAACAAGGGCTCATTTTTTATATTTAATTGATGGACTTGTTGTTACAGAATATGCAAAAAATATTCTTGAAGATAACAAAATAATATTATTAGATGAGCATACCTTTGATAATGATGCAATAATAGTAAAGGGTATACAAAATAAAATAATAAGCTTAAAAAATAAAAGAACGAAAAAAACTATACTAACAATGGATTTTAACGGTTGGCCTTATCTAGGAATTTGGTCAAAACCGGGAGCTCCATTTATATGTTTAGAACCTTGGATGTCTACGGCAGACAGAATTAACAGTTCTAATGTATTTGTAAAAAAGCCAGATATGTTGGTATTAACTCCAAGAGAAGAATTTGAAAATAAGTTTAGTGTTGAATTTTTTAGTTAAACAAGGATGTTAAAATGAAAATATTTTTATTGATAATAATTGCAATAAGTGTTACAGCTATTTATGATGCAAGAAAAATTGGTGATAAATTTTTTAGTTCAGCAGATAAGAATAAAGTAACAAAAATAATTAAAATTTTAGGACTAATTTTGTGCATAATTTGTGGAATTACATTTTGTATTATTAAATAGTTAATCACAATTAGAAAGAGGTATATAATGTTAGATAAAAAGTATAACGCAAGTGAAAAAGAAGAAAAATGGTTAAATTATTGGAAAGATAATAAAATCTATGAATTTAAAAAAGATGGAAGAAAAGTATATTCTATAGATACACCTCCACCAACTGTAAATGGAAAGATTCATATAGGACACATTTTTTCTTATTCTCAAACAGAAATGCTTGCTAGATATAAAAGATTAAGAGGATATAACATATTTTATCCATTTGGATTTGATGATAATGGGCTTCCAAGTGAAAGATTAGTTGAAAAAGAGCAAGGAAAAAGAGCTCATGAGATTGGAAGAGAAGAATTCTCAAAATTATGTTATGAAACAACAGATAAATTTGAAGAAGAATTCCAAGACTTATTTAGCAAAATGGGAGTAAGTACAGATTGGGATATTCACTACAAAACAGTTAGTCCATCAACTATTAAAATAAGCCAAGCATCTTTCTTAGATTTAATAGAAAAGGGACATTGTTATCATAAAGAAAGTCCAGCTTTATGGTGTAATGAATGTAGAACATCCATTGCACAAGCAGAACTTGAAACAAAAACAATTAAAACAACTTTCAACTATATAAATTTTAAAACAGTAGAGGATAATGAAGAATTTACAATAGCAACAACAAGACCAGAATTATTACCTGCTATCGTAAGTGTATTTGTTAACCCAGAAGATGAAAAACACAATCACTTAATAGGAAAAACTGCTCATATTCCAGTAATAGATGTAGAAGTTCCAATTATGGGAGATTCAAAAGTTGCAGTAGATAAAGGTACAGGTGTTGTTATGTGCTGTACTTTTGGTGACCAAACAGATATTGAATGGTGGAAAAAATACAATCTTCCACTTAAATATATATTTACATCTGATGGAAAAATTGATGAAAAGGTTCCAAACTATGGTGGACTAAAAATAAAAGAAGCAAGAGCTAAAATAATAGAAGATTTACAAGCAGGTGGATATGTAGTTAAAATAGAAGAATTAGAGCATGAAGTACAAACACATGAAAGATGCGGAAAAGAAGTTGAATATTCTATAATGAAACAATGGTTTATAGATATAATGAACCATAAAGAAGATTTCTTAAAAATAGGAAATGAAATTAAATGGCATCCTGCTCATATGCATGCTAGATATGATGAATGGGTTAACAATATAGCATGGGACTGGTGTATATCTAGACAAAGATATTTTGGTGTTCCATTCCCAGTATGGTATTGTAAAGAATGTGGAGAGCCTATATTTGCAAGAAAAGAAGACTTACCAGTAAATCCATTAGTAGATAGTCCTAAGGTAGATAAATGTTCAAAATGTGGCTGCACAGAGTTTGTACCAGAAGTAGATATAATGGATACATGGGCAACATCATCAGTAACACCTTTAATAAATATGAGATATGGTGAAAAAGAAAATTATGAAGATATATTAAAACCAATGAGTCTAAGAACTAATGCAAGTGAGATAATTAGAACATGGGATTTCTACACAATAGTAAAAAGTTTTTATCACTTTGGACAAAGACCATGGGACAATGTAATGATTTCAGGATTTGTTATGGCAAGCAAAGGTGAGAAAATAAGCAAGAGTAAAGGAAATAGCAAGGTTGAACCGATAGATTTAATTAAGCAATATTCAGCAGATGTTGTTAGATATTGGGCAGGAACAGGTAGACTTGGTACAGACATTATATTTAGCGAAGAAACTCTTCTTCGTGGAAAGAAATTAATAAATAAAATCTGGAATGTTGCTAAATTTATTGAAATGCATTTATCAGATTATGAGGACAAAGAATTTAATGACTATGAATATGTTGATAAGTGGATTTTAGGACGCTTCCAAGACATGGAAAAACAATTTATTGATTATTTAGATGAATATGAAGTTGGATTAGCACTAAATATACTAGAAAAATTTTTCTGGGAGTTTTGTGATAATTACATAGAAATAGTAAAACACAGATTATATAGACCAGAGGAATTTGGAGATAAAGCAAGATATAGTGGACAAAAAACAGTTTATATGCTTCTTTATAAATTGCTACAAGACTTTAGCATATTCTTCCCATTTATTACAGAAGAAATATTCCAAGAATTATATCATACAAGCAAATCAATTCATTTAACAGAAATAAAACCATTAGAATTTAAGTTTGAAGATGAAGTTAAATATGGGGACCAAATGGTAGAAATAATAAGTCAAGCAAGAGGAGAAAAAACAAATAATAATGTTTCATTAAAAACTCCAATTAAAAATCTAAATTTAGGAGTAAATGAAAACTTAAAAGATGCTATTGAAAAATCTATAAAAGACTTTAAAGCAACTTTATTCATTGAAAATTTAGACATGAAAGTAATTGAAAAAGATTATGAAATATATAATATAGAACTTAACTTAGAAGAATAATTTAATATTACAATTTATATTAAGAATCTTAATACATAAATATAGTTATTTTCTCAAGCCTTGTTGTCGCGACGCAACCTAAAGGTTGCTGCTCCATTCGCCCTTCGTTTCACTCCGGTTGGTCGCTACGCGGCATTTTCAAAAATAACTATATTTATGTTTAATATTTTCTAAATGTAAAAAAATATTGTCGAAATGTTCTTATAATAAGACAAAAAATCCTATGGCAATATGTGGAAAAATAAACTATAATATTTATAGTTTATTTTTTTGTGCAAAGGAGGAAAAAATGATTTCAGAATATTCAAAAGAAAATAGAAAATTGATTATTAGAATAACAGAAGAAATTGATCAACACACTGCAGATAAGATTAGGAGAAAAATTGATAATGACATTGAAATTTACAGTCCTAAAAAAGTAATATTTGATTTTAGTGGAATTGAATTTATGGATAGTTCAGCAATAGGAATGGTGCTAGGAAGATTTAAAATAGTAAAAATGTTAGGTGGAAGTTTTGAAATAATCAATGTAAACAAAAGAATGAAAAAAATATTTGATATGAGTGGAGTATCAAGAATAATTACAATTAAAGAAGATATTGATAAGGAGGAAGAAAATAATGAAGGGGTTATATGATAATGAAATGAAGTTAGAATTTTCAAGTAAAACTTGTAATGAAGCTTTTGCCAGAATAGCAGTTGCTGCATTTGTATCACAATTAGATCCAACTATTGATGAGTTATCAGATATAAAGACAGCTGTATCAGAAGCTGTTACTAATAGCATAATTCACGGATATGATGATGAAGATGGCATAGTTAAGATTGAAGCCAAGATATACATAGACACTGTTCAAATTGAAATTTCAGATAATGGAAAAGGAATAGAAGATGTTGAGATGGCAATGAAACCATTATATACATCTAAGCCTGATTTAGAAAGGTCAGGAATGGGATTTACAATTATGGAAAGTTTTATGGATGAAATAAAAGTAGAATCAGCAATAGGATTTGGAACAAAGGTATGTATGAAGAAAAAGATAAGTCCTAAGACTGGTGAAGAAAATGTTGAAAATGATATTAAAAATGTTTTAGAAGCATAATATATAGGAGAGAGCTTCATGGAAGAAAATCTAAAGAAAAAAATTTTACAAGCACAGGAAGGTAATCGAGATGTGCTTAATGAACTTGTCTTAGAAAATAAGGGATTAATTGTAAACATTGCTAGAAGATTTGAAAATAGAGGATATGAGTTTGATGATATATACCAAATTGGAGCAATAGGTTTTATTAAAGCTGTTCAGAAATTTGATTTCTCTTATAATGTAATGTTATCAACTTTTGCTGTAACCTACATAATAGGAGAAATAAAAAGATTTCTAAGAGATAACGGACCAATAAAAATATCAAGACAGATCAAAGAATTATATAGTAAAGTTACTTTAGAACAAAAAAGTAATCCTAATATAACAATTGAAGATTTAGCAAAGAAATTAAAAGTAGATAAAGAAGAGATAGCATTAGCCTTAGACAGTGACAATTGCATAAAATCACTAGATGATAAATCAGATGAAGATGATATTCCTTTAATAGACAAATTAAGTTCTAAGGAAAATAATGAAGAAATAATTGTGAATAAGTTAGCACTTAAACAATGTATAAATAATTTAGAACCAAGGGAAAAGAAGATTATTTTTTTAAGATATTATAAATGTCAAACACAAAAGAAGGTAGCAGATATTATTGGAATTAGCCAAGTTCAAGTCTCAAGAATAGAAAAAAGAGTTTTAGAAAATTTAAGTAAGGAATTAAAAGAGGCATAGATGAGAAAAATAATATTATTATTTATTGTTTTTTTATTGTTAGTATTTCTGATACCAACTATATTTTCACAAAGTTTTTTGCAGACAAGTACTCAGCCACAAAGTATGCAAAATGAAACTAACGAACAAAACAATGAGGAAATTAATAAGGAAAAGTATGATTATAAAGAATATACAACAATTAAATTACTACATAAAAATGATAATTGGGTAGAAGAAATAAATTTAGATGACTACTTGCTAGGAGTTGTTTCAGGAGAAATGCCAGCTACATATGAACAGGAAGCTTTAAATGCACAAGCTATTGTTGCAAGAACTTATACTTTGTATATGATAAAGAATGGAAAAAAGCATGAAGAAGCGGATATATGTGATGACTCCAATTGTTGTCAAGCATGGATTTCAAAAGAAAATAGATTAGCAAGATGGGAAGAAGATGTAAGAGAGGAAAACTGGAGCAAAATAGAAAAAGCAGTTTATTCAACAAAAGGAAAGATAATTACATATAATGGAGAAGTTATTGATGCATTTTTCCATTCAAATAGTGGAGGAATAACAGAAACTCCAGCCGGAGTTTGGGGAGGAACTAATTATCCATATCTACAACCAGTGGAAACATCTGGAGAAGATGCATACTCACAATATAGCTCAGAGGTTGTTTTATCTAAAGAAGAATTTAAAAATAAGATATTAGAAAAGCACCAAGATTTGAACATAGATTTTAACCAAGAAAATTGCATTGAAATAACAGATTATACAGAATCAAACAGAGTAAAAACTCTTAAAGTTGGAAACTTAAATTTATCAGGTGTGGAGATAAGAACTACTCTGGGACTAAGGTCTACAAACTTTACCTTTAACTTTGAAGGAGATAATATTAAATTCAATGTTACAGGATATGGGCATGGAGTGGGTATGAGTCAAACTGGTGCTGATAGTATGGCTAAGCAAGGAAGCAATTATGAAGAAATAATAAAACATTTCTATACAGGAGTAGAAATTATAGATATATAAGTATAAAAAAACGATTTATAGATTATTAAATTATCTATGAGTCGTTTTTTTTATTTAATTATAAAATCTAAAAAATAAATTAAAAATGTAATAAATGTATATAAGCCTAAAAAATGGTAATAATTTAATTAGTAAATTATTAGGAGGATATTATGAGGGAAGGAAAGAAAAAGGAAAGTACAGTAAATAAAAGAAGTTTGAGTATAATAGGATTTATTATTTCAATAGTTTTGCTTTTAGTTGCAATAATTTTATCTGCTAATGAAGAAAAAACATCAAGAGAAGCCAGAGTAAATAGAAATTCAGTAGGGTTATCTGAAATGCAATCACTAGAGCAAGCTAGTTCAGAACTTACAAGGTCAGTTAATGAGTTAAAAAATGAGATTGGTACAACTGAAAACATAACAGCTCCAGAGCAAGTAGCTAATACTAATTCTATAATTAATGAAAATCAATCAAATGAAGAAGATAATGAAAGTCAAGAAAATAAAAATAGTGCAGAATCAAATACAAATGGAGCAAAAGATGAAGGAGCCAATAATGTAGAAGAAAAAGTGCAAGAGCAATTTATAAAACCAGTTGATGGGGAAAATATAGCAAGTTATTCAATGGACAGTTTAATATATTCTAATACATTACAAGAATGGATTACTCATAGAGGAATAGATATTAAAGCAGATAAAACAACAGTCGTAAAAGCATCTGCTTCAGGAACAGTAAAGTCTATCAAGGAAGATCCAAGGTATGGACTAAGTATAACAATAGAACACAGCGATGGATTCCAAACTGCATATTCTAGCCTTCTTAGTGCAGAATTTGTAAAAGAAGGAGACAAGGTTGAGCAGGGTCAGTCAATAGGAACAATAGGTAATTCAGCAGTGTTTGAATCAGGAGATGGAAGTCACTTACATTTTGAAATTTTAAAAGATGGTGAATATGTAAATCCAGATATTTATATTAAATAAGTTTACAAGAAAAATAGACATAAATTTAAATGATTAAATTATGTCTATTTTAATGCAAAAAAACAAATTGTAACATATTTGTAATATTACCTTAAAACGTTTGTGACTCTAAGAATACAAAGACTTGATAGACATAATTTTAATTGACTTTTTTCGACAAAAATGATAATTTTTAATCATCATAAGAAAAGTAGGTGATTAAATGATTTACCAAGAAGATATTACAAACTTACAAACTGACATTAAAGAAAAAATTGGACAAAAGATTATAGTAAAAGGATCTTTAGGAAGAAGTAGATCGTTTGAAAAAGAAGCAACAATAGAAAAAGCTTATCCTAATATTTTTGTGGTTAAGTATGATGAGAACGAAAGAAACGTATCTTACCAATATAAGGATTTACTAACAAGAACCGTTGAAGTTGATGTATTTGATGGACAAAGTTATAGCCCACTTATTCCACCAATGGTGAAGACTCCAAAAAAGGTTAAGGTTTCATTAAATTAAAACTTATGAAAAAAATGTAGTAAATAAAATGCACACCCCAATCTAGTATTTGGATGTGTATTTTTTTATGCTAGTTTTGCATATTATAACTTTAATAGCATATATTTAAGTAAATATTAAGGAGGTAGGCTATGGCTATAAAGTTGGAAAAAAGTAAACTAGCTATCAATCAAGTAATAACAAATAAAAAACAAACAATAGAAATTGATGGAGACTGCATTGTTCCAGACGTAAAACCGGACATACTAGAAATAGTAGGAACAAGTGGAATAGTTAACATCTATAAAAAAGAAGTAATGGACGGAAAAGTTAGAGTTGATGGTTCAGTAAATGTATATGTAATGTACATAGGTGATGATGGAAAAACAAGAGGAGTAAGAAGTATAAATCATACTCTTGATTTTTCACAAAGTTTTAATGTAGATAATGTAACATCTGATATGAACGAAAATATACAAATTTCGCTAGGTTCAATAGATTGTAAAATTATTAATGAAAGAAAAGTTAATTTAAAGGCAAGTTTAGGATTTGAGATAACAATTTTAGCAAATTCAGAAGTTGAGTTTGTTAATAATGTTGATTTAAAAGATATACAAAAATTAGAAAGTACAATTCCAGTTAATGTTGTGTTGGGTGTTGGTCAAACTAAGACTCTTGCTAAAGAAACAGTAAACATAGATAGTAATGATAATTTAGCAGAGATACTCAAAGTTAATAGTAATATTACTAACAAAAGTATTAAAGTAAGTTATAATAAGATTCTTACTAAGGCAGACATTAGACTAAAAATATTATATTTAACAGAGGATGGAAGAATAAATACAGTAAATGCAAAATTCCCAATTATGGGCTTTATAGATATGCAAGACATTAATGAAAATAATCCTTGTGAATATGATTTTGAAATTAAGAATATGGTTGTCAAGCCTAATAGTGTTGAAGAACACTCAATCTATGTAGAAATAGAAGTCGGAATTAATGCAACAGCTTACAATAATAAAGAGATAAATGTAATTCAAGATTTATACAGTCCAAGTACAAACTTAAAATTCGAACAAAGTAATATTAAAATGATACAAAATAAAGCTATTTTTGATGGAACATATAGCATAAATCAAAAAGAACTGTTAGATATTGGAGATGAAAAGGTATATGATGTTGATACAGATGTAGTAGTAACTAATAGTAGGATTAGTGACAATGAAGTTTTAATTAGTGGTAATGTTAATTTATTTTTTACATGCTCATCTAATGGAATGACTGGTATCCAAACTAGGAAAATAGATGTTCCTTTTGAAAGTAAAATCAGTTGCAATGGAATAAATAGTAAAGCAAAAGTAAAAATAAAACCAGACGTAATTTTACAAGATTTTAATATTATGCCAGGTGGAGAAGTTAATATCAAGATTGATTTAGGATTTAATATTGTTAGCTCTAATGATGTAGATTTAAAACTAATAAATAATATTGAGGAACTTGAAAATGAATATGTAGATGATTACAATATGGTTATCTATCAAGTTAAACCAAATGATAGCTTATGGAAAATAGCAAAAAAATTTAATAGTACTGTACAAAGTATCATAGATACTAATGAGTTAAAAAGTGATAAAATTTTTCCAGGTGACCAATTATTTATAGAAAAGTACATGGGGTAGAATGGATAAGATTTATTCAAGATTTAGACTACCAAGAATTGTTGGAATGACTACAAAGTTTGATAACAGAAAAAGATTCTTGATAATAGTGATGCTTATTATATTTATATCATACTACACAGCAATTAAGCTTATTGATAACACTATTACTCCACTTTTAGAAAGACAATCAAGAGTTTTAGCAAGAGGAGTAGCTGCAACTCTTTCTAATAATGCTGCAAGCAATGCAATGAAAGATATGACATATCAAGATTTATGTACTATAGAAAAAGATAGTGATGGAAATATCAAGTTAATGAAACTTGATGTTGTTAATATAAACAAGATTTGCTCAAGTATTGCATTAGAACTACAAAAGGAACTAGATAAAGCAGAGAACACAAATTTTGATTTAAGATTAGGAACTATAACTGGTAATAAATTTTTTATTGGAAAAGGTCCTAATATAAGATTAACGATGGTTACAGTAGGGAATATTGAAACAAACATAAAGTCAGAATTTTCAGAGGCTGGTATAAATCAGACCTTACATAGAATTTATATTGATATAACTTGTCATATAAGTATTTTAACACCATATAAAGACAGTGATGAAGATGTAAATACTCAAGTTCTCCTTGCAGAAGCGGTAATTGTGGGTAATATACCAGAGACGTATTATAATCTAAATGGAATGAGTGAAGGGGATACACTTAACGTTGTTGGTTAATGTAAATAAGGGTTCTTAATATAGAATCCTTATTTTTCATTGTTAATATATCTTGTATTTTATTAATTGTTATGATATAAATCATATTAAGTAATACAAAAGAAAGGTTAAAATTTATGGCAATAGATAAAAAAGTTTTAAAAAAGTATGAAATATCAATTGAAGATATAAAACCAAAAATTTTAGAATCCATTATTAAGGTGTATGGAGAAAAACATAGAACTCAAATTGAAAAAGCACTTGATTCTCTATACATAAATTCATATATTACTTATGAAGATGTAAAAAGTGACTACTTGCATAAGTTTAATCAATTTGTGGATATGTTAGGATTAGATTTTTTAAAAGAGTATGGTATACCAATTTCTAAAGAAGAAGAAACTGATGTATATAAAAAAGGAACTTATAGTTTAGATAAAGAGAAAAAGAAAATTATAGATAGATATTTTGGTTGGAATATATCAAAAAATTCTAAGATTTTTAATTTTAGTGATGAACTTTTAAACTCTGCACAGGAATATGGAAAAAATTTTATATTAAAAGAAAGATGTGATATATTAAAAACTTTTGATATTTCAGCCACACCTGATAACTATTTTGATGTAATTAATACTAGTGAAGGTCAAAGAGCATTAAAAGAAATAAAAAGAGTTTATGATATAGCTGTTAAGTGCAAAAACAAACTTGAAGAATTTGAACAAAGTAATAAAGATGTGGAAATTTACTTATCAGAAGGAGAAAAATTTAAACAAGAATTAAATGTAAAATATACTAGAAAATACTATGAAGAGATAAAACCATATTTATCTAAAGAGGAACAAGATAATATAAATAAAATGCTTGAAATGGAAAATTTAAATGGAATTTATTTGGGAGATCCTAATTACATTTATTCGGGAAATTTTCTTTTAGAAAGTTTTTCAACAGAAAATGATGAAAAAATAAAACAAGACAATTGGGAGGCAAAATATTTAAAAGAAAAGAGAGTGAAATATTTTAAAGCAAAGGGGTTAGATTTAGGTGATGATTATTCTGCATATGAAAATAGCGAAGAGACTAAAAAAATAATTCCGAGCAAAGAATTTGTTAAAAAAATAATAGAAACAAAAGAAAAAAGTGATAAAGATAAAAATAAAGAGTTTCTTTTAGAAACAAGTACTTATTTAGACAACAAAGCAAAACTAGCAGAATATAATTTTTTGCTAGGAACAGAATTTAATATAAAATTTGTTAATGATGGTGTTAAATGCTTAGTACCCAATATTATAAAAGATAAAAATGGAGAATATCATTCATATAATATAATACACTTGCCTGTATTAAATATGATACCAGAGTTTGCAGATGTATTTGCTATTCATGAGATATTACACGGAGTTGAAACAACAATGAGACAAATGGACTCAGAAAATTTTCAAATAAAAACAGGCTTTGAAATTTTAGAAGAAAATTTAAATGAGGAAAAAGGAAACGATGATGACGAAAATGATAAAGATTTAAGAAAATTTGAATTGTTATCAGAAAATATACACCAGAAATTATCTATTGAAGTTGCAAAAGATATGCATAAAAAGGGTATATATTTAATAAATGATCCAAAAAATTCAAGAGAAGCACGGAGGAACAAGTTATGAAGAGTTGAATATATTAACGATTCTGTTTATGGATTATTTTAAGCAAGCTATAATAGATACTAGAATGTCAGATAATATGGATTTATTGTATGATACAGTGGGAAGAGATAATTTTGAGGAACTTAATCAAACAGTAACTGAATATAGAAATTTACCGTATCTAAAAATGATGAGTCAAGTTATAAATCATGAAGACACAGATTTAACAAGAAAAAGACAAGAATTAATTGAAAAAGGTAAAACTATTGCTGAACAAATGAAACAATATCAACGTGAACATTATAGCATTACAGAAGAAAGTATTAATAAAGGAACAATAAATGAGCCAAATGAAAATAAGGATAAGGCAAAATCTATTTTAGCAAATATTATTTCAGAAGAAAGAATTAGATAGATTAGATTTTTCGTGTAAGAAAAATTTTGTTATGTGAAAACTAGGTAGGGCAGAGTGCAAATAAAAAGCAAAAAATAAAATGGAGCTAAAACTCCATTTTTATTTATAATTAATTATTATTTTGCACTCTTAGCTAATTTACAAACTTCAGCAAATGCTTTGCTATCAGTTACAGCTAGGTCAGCTAACATTTTTCTATTTATTGTAACATTGGCTTTTTTAAGACCTGCAACTAATGTGCTATAAGTCATTCCGTTTAATCTTGCAGCTGCATTTATTCTTGTGATCCATAATCTTCTAAAATCACTCTTTTTATCTTTTCTTCCAACGAAAGCGTAATTTCCAGATTTCATAACAGCTTGTTTAGCTTGTTTAAATCTGTATCCTTTAGCTCCATAATAACCTTTAGCTCTTCTTAATATTTTTTTATGTTTTTTTCTTGTAACAACTGCTGTTTTTACTCTTGCCATTTATAATCACCTTCCTTTATAGTTAATCATTTTTTTAGATAATCATGTTTTTTAGATAATCCTTTTTTTTAGATAATCCTTTTTTTTAGATAATCCTTTTTAGTTACCATATGGTAGTAATTTCTTTACATGATTCTTACATGTTTTATCTACGTAAGCATCTTGAACGCTTCCGCTTGCTTTTTGTCTGTTTGTTTTATTAGCTAATAAATGTCTTCTATTAGCCTTAGTTCTTTTTACTTTTCCTGTAGCTGTATAATGATATCTTTTTTTAGCAGCTTTATTTGTTTTTAACTTTGGCATAACAATATCCTCCTTGTATAAAATATATAATTATTTAGTTTATAAAACTAATAATAAACAATGTGAATTAATGCATTAAGATTTTTTTACTAGAATAACAAACATATTTTTACCTTCTAGAACTGGTCTTTTTTCTGGAATAGCTACATCTTGAAGTAAGTTAATGATTTCATTTAAAACTTCTTCACCTTGTTTTATGTAGTTCATTTCTCTACCTCTAAATCTAACAGTAAATTTAACTTTATTACCATCTTCTATGAATCTCTTAGCATTTTTTACCTTAAAGTCTAAGTCATGGTCATCAATGTTAGGAGTAATTCTTATTTCTTTTATTTCAAGAACTTTAGCTTTTTTTCTAGCTTCTTTTTCTTTTTTAGATTGCTCGAATTTATATTTTCCATAATTCATAATTCTACAAACCTTAGGATTATTATTTGGAGCAACTAAAACTAAATCTAATTTTTTCTCAAAAGCTAAATCCAAAGCTTCATGTAATGAAAGTATTCCTAATTTTTGATTATTTTCATCAATAACTTGAACCTTATCAGCTTTAATCTGTTCGTTAATAGGTAATTCCTGTTTTATGTTAAAACACCTCCTAAAAATATAATAAATCAAAGTTGTAAAAAAATTCACATATAGCTATTTTTACGAAATCAAATCGGTAATAGCTTGATTTCATTCCAACTTTGTTTGTTGTATAATAAAAAAGATTGGCAAAACACCAATCTACTCCTCAAATTTATAAAACATACAAAAAAGTAATGCAAAATTACTTATAAGATATGTAATTTATAAAAACCTTTTTCTAAGACTTTAATCTAGTCGAGGTGAGAAGTAAATTCCTCTTCTTTAATTACTATCTAATATCATACTATATTTTTTAGATAAAGTCAATAATTTTTTCAAAGAAATATTAAGTAAACATAAAACAAATGCAGAAAATGTGTAAAATATAAAAAAAATATTGTAAAAAATGTGTAAATATTTTTTTATATATGTTATAATATATACGAGGTGATTCAAATGTATAGAAAAATAATGTCTGATTTAATAAAATGGAAAAACGATAAAAATAGGAAACCATTAATATTACGTGGTGCTAGACAAGTTGGAAAAACATATATAATAAAGCAGTTCGGAAATGAAAATTACGAGGGGATAGCATATTTTAACTTTGATCATGACACAGAATTATATAGTTTATTTGAAAACACAAAAGAACCAAAAAGAATACTAGAACAATTATCTTTTATTTATGGAAAAGCAATTTATCCAGAAAAAACATTAATTGTTTTTGATGAAGTGCAAGAATGTCCGAACGCATTGAATTCTTTAAAGTATTTTAAAGAAGAAGCAAATGAATATCATATCATAAGTGCGGGTTCTTTATTAGGCATACGTTTATCTCATACTTCTTTTCCAGTAGGTAAGGTGGATTTTTTGGATATGTATCCAATGAGTTTTACAGAATTTCTAGAAGCAGATGGATGCAAAAATTTAGTTGAATATATGGATTCTATTAACAAAATTGAAAATATACCAAATATATTTTTTGATAAGTTAAGTGAAAAACTGAAAGCTTATTTTATGATAGGTGGCATGCCAGAAGCAGTAAGTTCTTGGACTCAAGAAAAAGACATGGAAAAAGTAAATAAAATACAACAAAATATATTAAGGGCTTATGAAAGTGATTTCTCAAAACATACTAGTAATGTAGAAGCAAATAGAATTTCTATAATTTGGAATAGTATACCATCTCAGATATCAAAAGAAAATAAAAAGTTTTTATATCAAGTTGCCAAGGAGGGAGCTAGAGCAAGAGAATATGAGGGAGCATTAAATTGGCTTAAAGATGCTAACGTTGTGTATAAGATATATAATGTTACAAAACCAGGTATGCCACTTGTGGGATACAATGATTTATCTGCATTTAAAATTTACTTAAATGATGTGGGCTTACTTAGAAAAATGACAAATTTAGACAGTAAAGTTGTTGTAGAAGGAAATAAATTGTTTGAAGAATTTAAAGGAGCTTTAACTGAAAACTTTGTTATACAATCTTTGGAGACTATTGGACTAAATCCTTATTATTTTGCATTTGATAATCGATATGAAATAGATGGGTTACTTCAATATAAAAATGAGATTATTCCTATTGAAGTGAAATCTAGTGAAAATGTCAACAATGTTAGTTTAAAGATATATAATGAAAGGTATAATCCAAAGATAAGAATTAGATTCTCAATGAGAAACCTAAATAAAGATGATAATTTAATAAATATACCATTGTTTTTAGTGGAATATATTGATAAAATAATCAATTTGTAATTCATATAATTTAATGAAAAATGTAATAAAAAGGTAATATTAAATTAGCAAATAATAAATTTCAGCAATGTTTCACAAAATTGCTGTCAATATTTTTCAAAATTATGTCAATAATTTTTTCAAAATTCCTTGACTTTTTTTACAATTTGTAATAAAATAATATAGCGTTATAGTAAATATGACCTTTTAGAGCAATTCCCCGGTAAATAAACTCTTGAGGTTTCATATATATTATTTATTTTGAAATAGAAATGGAGGAAATTTTACCATGAATAATACTACTTATAGTGTTAAGAAAAATGAAATTGAAAGAAAATGGTATATAATTGATGCTGAAAATAAACCTTTAGGAAGAGTTGCTTCAGAAGCTGCAAAATTATTAAGAGGAAAACATAAACCAACTTTTACACCAAATATGGATGTAGGAGATTATGTAATAATAATTAACTGTTCAAAAGCAGTACTTACAGGAAAGAAATTAGAACAGAAAAAATATACTCATTTCACAGGATATATTGGAAATATGAAAGAGACTTCTGCAAGAATTATGATGGAAACAAAGCCAGAAAAAGCTATGATGATAGCAGTAAAAGGAATGTTACCACATAACAGTTTAGGAAGAAAAATGTTAACAAAATTAAGAGTATATGCAAACGCTGAACATGAAAATGCAGCACAAAAACCAGAAGTATGGAAATTTTAAGAGGGAGGAAACTATAAATGGCCAAGTCAAAAAATAATAATGTATTCTTAGGTACAGGAAGAAGAAAAAGTTCAATAGCTAGAGTAAGACTTACAGAAGGAAAAGGAAAAATTACTGTAAATGGTAAAGATGTACAAGAATACTTTGGAGAAGAAACATTAAGAGTTATAGTAAAACAACCATTAACAGTTACTGAAACATTAACAAAATATGATGTTATAGCAACAGTTAAAGGTGGTGGATTTGCAGGTCAAGCAGGAGCTGTTCGTCATGGAATAGCAAGAGCATTAAATGAAGCAAATAAAGAAGAATATAGACCAGTATTAAAATCTAACGGATTATTAACAAGAGACTCTCGTGAGAAAGAAAGAAAGAAATATGGTCTTAAAAAAGCTCGTAAAGCTCCACAATTTAGTAAGAGATAATATTTATATAAAAAGTAGAAAAAATGACTTAGAAATTAGCATTTCTAAGTCGTTTTTTCGATTAAACATTATACCTAGCAATTTTGAAGTAAGGACCATGTCAGTTAATTGTTATGAGTTACTGTTTCTTAATCTTTGGCTTAGCAACAAGAGAAGCAATATAACCAAAGAATACTGCTGCAGCTATACCACCAGCACATGCTTTGACTCCACCAGTAAATGCACCTAGTAAGCCTTGTTCTTTAACAGCTTCCATTGCACCTTTTGCTAGGTTAGCACCAAAGCCTGTAAGTGGAACAGTAGCACCACAACCAGCAAAATCTATTAGATATTTATATATTCCAAGTCCACCAAGTATAGCTCCTAAAGTAACATATACGACTAATATTCTAGCAGGAGTAAGCTTAGTTTTATCAATTAAAATCTGACCAATAACGCAAATGATACCACCGACAATAAAACAATTAAGCATTGTCATCCAATCTATGCTTTGAAAATATTCCATATCTACTACTTGTATAATGATTTTATCATTATACAAAACTCCTTTCTAAAAATTACATTTCTATTGCAACTGCATGAGCAATACCAGGAATTGATTCGCCTTGTTGACTTGTTGTAGCATTAGTCAAAGCTCCAGTTGCAATAAGCAATAATTTTTTAATATTATTTTCTTTCATCATTTTATATAAATATCCTGAAAATACAGTAGCAATACATGCACAACCACTACCACCTGAATGCGTGTCTTGTTTCTTTTTATCAAATATTAAAACACCACAATCATTGTATATTGGAGCAATATCATACCCCTTAGTTTTAGCTATATCTATCAAAATGTCTTTTCCAAGATAACCTAGATCACCAGTAATGATTGCATCATAATAATCAGGACTTCTACCAGTATCCTCTAAATGTGCACAGAGTGTGGATAATGCTGCTGGAGCCATAGCTGCTCCCATGTTATTGGCATCTTTAATTCCTAAGTCAACTATTTTACCTGGTGTAATATGTGTGATATAAGGACCTTTATCAGATTTTCCTAAAACTACTGCACCTGAACCTGTAACAGTCCATTGACTTGTAGGAGTTCTCTGATTTCCAAGCTCCAATGGAAATCTAAATTGTTTTTCAGCACTACAAAAATGACTTGATGTAGCACAAAGAATATTTTTGCAAGCACCTGAATCAATAAAAACAGAACCTAGACATAAGCCCTCAACAAAAGTAGAACAAGCACCAAATAATCCGAAAAACGGAATATTAGTATCTCTCATACCAAAGCTAGAAGATATACATTGATTTAATAAATCACCTGCAAAAACATAATCTATATCAGAACTTGAAACATCAGCCTTACCAAGAACAGTACTAACAGTCTCTTTTATAAATTTGCTTTCTGCTTTTTCCCAAGAAGCTTCACCCCAGAATTCATCTTCTACGCATTTATCAAAATATTTTGCAAGAGGACCATTAAGTTCTTTTGGACCAACAATAGCAGCAGCATTTAAAATACTAGGTTTATTATCTAATTGTAAAGTTTGTTTACCTAATTTTTTCATTAAAAATCACCCCATTCCTTACATAAATAAGCAAGCTATAATGCCTACTATAACTGAAGCAGATATACCATAAACTAAAACTGGACCTGCAACAGTAAACATTTTAGCACCAACTCCCATAACATATCCTTCTGATTTATATTCCATTGCTGGAGAAACTATAGAATTGGCAAAACCAGTAATAGGGATAAGAGAACCAGCACCGGCAAATTTTCCTATTCTATTAAATACATTTATAGCACTTAAAAAGATAGCAAGAGCTATTAAAGAAATAGAAACAATAGTAGATGAAGATGTTTCATCTAAACCTTTATACTGGCAAAAGAAAAATATAAGTTGTCCTATACAACAAATTAAACCACCAACCCAAAAAGCATTAAAACAATCTTTTAAGATAGGTGAGTTAGGAGCTTTCTTTTTCACATATTCTCCATATTCTTTTGGTGAATCTGTTGGATTCATAATTATCACCTTCCTTTAATTATTGTTTTTGTTCAACCATAAATGTAATATCTAAATCAACATAATATTCAGTTATTTTATTTACAGTCACCTTTGCACGTTGATCAACTATTTTTACTGATGTAATATAGTTAATTGTTTTAGCAACCTCCTCAATTGTTTGAACTATAGCATCTTTCCAAGATACAGTAGATTTTCCTGTTACTTGTATATGTTTTTCAATACCCATAAAAACCTCCTAAATAAATTTATAGTTAATATTTCCATAACTAGAAAAAAATATACAAAAAACTCTTAAAAAAATATTTACAAACAGATGTTTATGTGATATTATGATAATCAAATTAATAAAGCATTCGCTATTATGATAATAGCAATTTAAGTTATAAACAGTTGCTATCATGCTAATAGCAATTTAAGCTAAGAATAGTTGTTATTTATAATTTAAGATAGAAGGAGTTACAGATGATATATTATTTAAAAGGAACAATAGAAATAAAAAAAGAAGGTTACATTATCATTGATGTAAATGGAATAGGATACAAAGTATTTATGTCAGATACAGCAATGCAAAACTTAGAAGTAAATCAGACCGCAAAAATATATACATATATGAGAGTAAGTGAAGATGAAGTAAATCTGTATGGATTTTTAACAAGCGAAGAATTAGCAATGTTTGAACTATTAATTAGTGTAGGAGGTATAGGCTCAAAATCAGCATTAAAAATATTGTCAAATATATCACCATCAAAATTCGCATTAGCGGTCATATCTGATGATGTAGGAAGTTTAAAAAAGTTGCCTGGAATAGGAGCAAAAACAGCACAAAGAATTATATTAGAATTAAAAGATAAGATGAAAACAGAAGAAGCAATAGAAGAAGCAGTGGAAGAAAATACTATTGTTATAGAAGGAATTGTAAAAGATGCTGCAGATGCACTTCAAGTATTAGGATATGCAAGAAAAGATATAGAACAATCATTAGCAAAAATAGACACAAAAGATTTATCAGTAGAAGATATAATTAAATTAGGATTAAAAAGTCTTTCATAAAAGTTTCTTTATAGAGCCATTAGTAAAGAAATGTTTAGAAAAATCATAAATGAATTAGTAAAAAATTTTTTAATTTCTATAAACGAATTAGTAAAATTTTTTTAGAGCCATAAATATTAGTAAAGGAAGAAATTAAAATGGATTTAAGTGAACCTTTAGCATTTAGAATGATGCCTAAAACACTAGATGACTACGTTGGACAAGAACATATATTAGGAGAAAATAAAATACTTTATAGAACCATAAAAGCAGACAGATTGTCCAGTATTATTTTATGGGGACCTCCTGGATGTGGAAAAACATCTCTAGCAAAAGTAATAAGCAATACAACAAAATATAAATTTATAAAATTAAATGCAGTAACATCAGGGGTAGGAGATATAAAAGATGCAATAACAAATACTGAAAATACATTGTTAAATCCGAGTGGAAAATGTATCTTATTTATAGATGAGATTCACAGATTTAATAAATTACAACAAGATGCACTTTTGCCATATGTAGAAAATGGTACAGTTATCTTGATAGGAGCAACTACAGAAAATCCATATTTTGAAGTAAATAAAGCTTTAATTTCAAGAAGTATGGTATTTCAATTACATCCATTAACAGAAGAAAATATTTATACCGTTTTGAAAAAGTCATTAGAAAGAGAAGATGGATTAAAAAGTTTTAACATAAAAATAGAAGATGATATCTTAAAAAAGTTTGCAATAACATCAAATGGAGATGTTAGAACAGCATTGAATAACTTAGAAGTTGCAGTTCTTACAACTCCACCAGATAAAGATGGAATTATAAATATAACTGCAGATGTTGCTAAAGAATGTGTACAAACAAGAAAAGCAATATTTGATAAAGACGGAGATTCTCATTATGATAATATAAGTGCATTTATAAAATCGATGAGAGGATCAGATCCAGATGCAACAGTTTTTTATTTAGCAAGAGCATTAAATGCGGGAGAAGATCCAATGTTTTTAGCAAGAAGAATAGTAATATCAGCAGCAGAAGATGTAGGGTTAGGAAATCCAAATGCATTAGTTGTAGCAAATGCAGCAATGCAAGCAGTTCATATGGTAGGAATGCCAGAAGCTAGAATAATATTAGCAGAAGCGGCTGTATATAATGCAAATTCAATAAAATCAAATGCAAGTTATAATGCGATAAATGCAGCATTAGATGATGTACAAAATAAAGACACAGGAACAATACCAATGCACATTAGAAACGCACCAGCAGAAGGAATGCTTAGTGAGGGATATTCTGTTGGATATAAATATCCACATGATTTCCCAAAACACTGGGTTGAGCAACAATACTTGCCAGACAAAATGCTTGGAACAAAATATTATATTCCAGACGAAAATGTTGATACAAGCAATTTACAGCCAAAAGCTGTCAATGTCAATAGGGACGGAGGTTATTGACAACATAAGCTTGAAATTTAGACTTTGTTAAGCTTTAGATTATGAAAATTAAAAGAGCAGTTAAAATAGTTACAATTTACAGTCATAGTAAAAGCACAATTAAAATGTTACAAAAATATTACATTTATAAATATTCATAAAATTTTATTGATATTTAAAAAATTTAAGTTTATAATATTTTTATAGCAAAAGAAAAAAGAAAAGGAAGGAAAACAAAATGATAAAGCTTGTAAGCCTTGAGGCTGTACACACACACACACACACACAAGTAGTTTAATAAACAAGAGAATAAATATAAAAAACAAAGTTATCAAAATCTTTGA
>CANQLO010000017.1 GCA_947624715.1 uncultured Clostridia bacterium | reverse complement strand
TTTTGGTAGTACTTTTTACTACCGCAATTTTATTGGTTTCTCAAAAGATTCATTGTTTATTTTTCAATGTACTTTACGTTTGCATTTAATGCATAACGTTTCATATTATACTATGCCCTTTTACAAAAGTCAACACTTTTTTTGATTTTTTTTATAAAAATTTTTAAAACTGTAAAAGTGCAAAAAATAAAGAATTAGTTTGAAGCAATTTTTTTATTAATGTGTGCCTAACTAATTTCCTTCGTACAATTACTATAATACCACATTTGTAACGTTAAGTCAATACATTTTTTTAATTATTTTAAATATTTTTTTCTATACTTTTTTATTTTTTTCATATACATATTAGTAATTAATTATATTGATTCTTTAAGTATTACTTTTCTCTACATATAAACATATATCATTCTAGGTTAAATTTGCCTAGAATGATTTTTTATATAAAAACTATTTTTTAAGCTACTTTTATTCCAGTATTTTTTATTTCTACTACAAAAGGAGTTTCATCATTTTCATAATCTGAAACAGTAATAATATGTGGCTCTATTCTATAATCTATTCCCTTTCTTAATATCATTAATTTTACTTCTTCATCAAATATATCTGTTTTTATATCATCTGTAATTACTGCTATGTCAATATCACTGTCTTTATGTTCTGTTCCTTTAGCATAAGAGCCAAATAATATTATTGCTACTACATTATAATTTGCCTTTACCACAGCAATATATTTATCTACTATTTTGGCTATTTCTTTATTTATTAAATTTCTTCTTTTAACATTTTTTCCAACCATAATTTTACCTCCTTTATTTTAATCATTTGTTCTTCAGTATATTTATCAGTACATTTATTATAAAATGCTCTTTTATAATCATCATATCTTGTACTTAAATTAAATGTCGTTATTTCATTTAAAATTGCTTCTTGTTCTTCTGTTAATTCTAAATTTATTTTTTCTGCCAAGTATAATAAATCGTGTGTCTTTGGTGCATATGGTGTCTCTTTGTTATTTTTTGCATATAATGCTTTTAATATCTTTTCAATTACCATTTGTCCAAAGAACAAGCAATAATTATTTTTCTTATTACTAAATAATATATTCATTACATTATAATCTTCATTAGCACTTTCAATCCAATAATTCATTAAATCTATATTATTCATAAACTTCCACACTTTCAATATATTAAGTTAATATAATTTTATTATATCACTAAAATCAATTCTTTACCACAATTTCATAAATTTATTTTAAAAATGTGATTACAAACTAAAAGCCTTTTATTTTTAGTAGAATTTTTTTTGCTAATTGCTTTGGATTTCTTATCTTTATATTTTTCGATATTTTTCTTTTCTTTAATTCTGATTCATAATACTTTTTATTCTCACCACTCAAATCTGACAAAACAGCTAATAAAGAATTTGTTATAAATATGCTTAAATTTTCTTGTGTATATTTATCTAGCTTAAATTCTTCGGATTGTTTTACCATTTCTTCAGAAATATATAATAAATCTTCTAACTTTTTTCTTTGTTTCTTCAAATCTGCATTTCTCATTATACTATTATTAGTTTGTACATAATAATATTCATTTTTATCTATAAATACCATTGTTTTTGCTTTTAATATTATAAATGGCATTACAGCAAAATCTTCATGATATCTTCCTTCTGGAAATATTGGGGCTATTGTCCTTTTTATTGCATAAGTACATGGAGTTGATATTATCTTGTCTCTTCCATATAAATAATTAAATGCTTCAATGCCTGTCATTACATCAAATGGATAGCATGGTTCTCTTCCTACTTCTTGTCCATCTTCTGTTACGAAAATTGGATTCCACTTTATTAGTTCTATACCTTTATTTATATGTTCTTCTATATCTTTTAGAAGAGTATCTGATATATAATCATCACTATCTACAAATATTATATAATCTCCTTTTGAGTTTTCTGTTCCTGTATTTCTTGCTTTAGAAGGTCCTCCATTTTCTTGTTCAATATAATATATATTATTGTTTGTTTTACTATATTGTTCAATTATTTGTTTAGCAACTTCTTTTGTTTTATCAGTTGATCCATCATTTACAATAATTATTTCATAATCAAATTTATTATCTTTTTGATTTATGATTGATTTAATTGCTCTTTCTAATGTTTTCTCTGCATTGTAAGCTGGAACTATAAAACTAATCATTGTTTATTATCCTTTCTAATTTTTTTAGTATTTCTTCATTATATTCTTGTGGATTAAATTTTTCTGTTGTAAAACCTTTATCTAGAAATTCTTTCATTCCATTATATATACCCTTTTTGCTTTTTTCGACTACCAATCCATATTTTTTATCAATATCTTTCTTACTATCAGAAATATCTGTTGTTATAATTGGTACTTCTAATATTTTAGCTTCTACAAATACAACAGGGTATCCCTCAAAATCAGATGACACAATCATTGCATCACTGTTTTTTAAATATGGATATGGATTTTGTTTTATTCCTAAAAATTCAATGTTTCTTATATTTTTAGCAAGTTCTTTATATGTTTTTGTAGCTGTTCCTGTACCAACAAAAACAACTTTAAACTTATAGCCTTCTTTGTTAAGTTTTTTGGTTGCTTCTATAATTCTACTTAATTTTTTTTGCTTTTCATCATGTCTACCAATATTTATAAAAGTTGTAATATTTTCTTTTTTAAAGTCTTCAACCTTTTCTTTTGATAAATCCAATATTTTTTTATAATCAATTAAATTATTGCAACTGATTGCTTTTTTTACATACTCAGGAAATTGTGCAATAAATACCTGCTTATCTATATTAGATACAAAGACTATCTTTTTAAATTCATCTATTTTTAAATCATGAAAAAATTCTCTATATTGGGCAATGTCATTATTATAAAAATCTAGATAATTGTTGTGTATCCATAAAGCAGAATTTTTGCTAGCTGCCCTTGCAACAAATGATGCAGGATAGCTATAAGTGGCAAAGCAACCTGCAAAATAAAATTTATTTTTATATTTTAATTTAAATTTTAATTGTTTTAAATAATTGCATATCTTTCTTATTATTACATTTTTATTTTCATTTGGTGTATAAGTTATTATATTTATATTCTTAGGAATTTCTTTTAGAAATATTCCTTGTTTTTTTTCAAGGACTAAAGTTATTTCATACTTACTTTCTAATTCTTTAAGCAGTGTTACTAAAGCTGTTTCTATCCCTCCAACATCTAAAGAGTATGCTGAGAATAATATCTTTTTCAATTTTTTATAACCTCCACATTATAACCTATAAATAACCCTGATTCTATTACTCCTGGTATTTGTTTTATTTTCTTTTCTAGGCTTTCATCAATGTTTTCAAATCTTGTATCTAAAATAGAGTTTTGATTTTCTGTCATTCCTCTAAATACTGTTTCTAATGCTCCTAATTTTTTTAGTTCATTTGAAACATATTTTAATGCAGATGGAAATACTTCTACTGGTACTGGGTGTTTTTCTCCTAGCTTGTCCACAAATTTTGATTCATCTACTAATATATATGTAATTGGTGAGTTTAGCATATTTAACTTTTCTTTAAACATCGCTGCACCCATTCCTTTAATTAAATTTTTATTTGAGTCAACTTCATCTGCTCCATCAAATGACCAATCTATTTCATCTTCAAGCAAATTCCCTATTTCTATCCCATATTGCTTGCATACATCTTCAATTTCTTTTGATGTTGGTATTGCTTTTATTTTTAATCCTTTTTCTTTAATCTTTTTTCCTATTTCTATTGCAGATAAATACGAGGTTGACCCCGAGCCAAACCCTATAGTTTGGCCGTTATCAACCTTCTCTGCTATTTTTTTTGCTAATTGCAATTTTTGTTCTTTATTTGTTATTTGATTTATATCCATGAATATTTTTCCTTTATTTAATTATTTTAAAAGTGTTTTCCTTTTTTATTTTTGATATCTTCTAGAAAGTTCTCTTTGTCAAATGATCCTTCATCTTTTTCTTCTTGTTCTTTTGAAGAAGTATATTCTTTTCTTTCTAGTAATTCTGCTAGTTTGTCATGATTATTATTTTTACTTTGTTCATTATAATCCATGTTATCAGCAAATTCTTCATATTTTTTATTTTTTGAATCTTCTTTTGTTTCTATCTCGTCTGCTATTATTTTGTGTTTTACTTCTTTTCCTAAATCTTCTTTATCTAAATTTTTTACTGCATCTTTATATTCTTCGCTTAATTTTTCAAGATTTTCGTCTGTTAAATATGATTTTTCTTCTTCATAATCAAATAACTTTTGTTTCTTTTCTTCTAATTCTTTTTTATTTTTCTTTTTGTTTAGTTTGTTATATGTTTCATCTTCTTCATTTCCAGCTTCTTCTTTTTTATTTTTCTTATGATTTATTACTAATAACACAATTAATATTATTGCCAAAATTGCTATTATTCCTAAAACTATTCCAATTATAATCTTTGTTCTATTTTCGGCACTTATAACACCATCTGTTGGGGTTGTTGAGGCTACTATCGCTCTTTCTTTAGTGGCTGTAATTTGATAAACTGATTTTACATTTTCGTCAGTTGGTGATGTTAAAGTAATTTTTATAAGATTTTTACCTGAATGAAGTTTGTCTGCTCCTTCTGTTGAAACAATTATGTCATCTCTTTCTACTTGTGCATCAATTTGTAATTTTTCTATATTATCTTTTACATCTAATTTATAATTAAATACTTCTGTATCAAATTTTGGTTCTAATTCAACATCTTCACTTTTTTCCTCTTCATCTATAGCCTTTACAATCAAACTCTTTAATCTTAAATCTGATTGTTTAATTATCTCTGGTTTTATGAATGTAATTCTGTATGTTCTGACAGTTTGGTCTTCTGCCATTACATTGACTTCTATAACATTTTCGCCTTCTTTTACATTTATTGTTCCTGTTCCATTAACTTTTGCTTTATTATTTTCTACAGTTGCTGATATGTCTATTGTTTCTAGTGTAGAAAAATCAAAGTCTTCTTTAAATTCTATTGTATAATCTTCTCTTTCTCTACTAAATGAAGGTGTTAAAGTTCCTTGACTTACTGTTAAACTTTTTAAGTAATTATTGTTTGATTTTGGTTCTGGCTCTGGCTGAGTTGGTGGTGTTGTTGGTTGTTCTACTGGAAGTTCATTGTTATTTTCTTCACCTGATGGTGGATTTGGTGTTTCATTACCACTGCTTGGGTCTGTTGTTCCTGGATCTGGGTTAGTGTTACCTCCTTGTTCAGATGGTATTTGTGGTTCTTCGTTTGCACTAACATTAATTGTGATAGATTTTGCTACAGGATTAGCTACCTCATTATTAACATCTTCAGTACTTGCAACGGTTCCTGATACTGTTATTGTATATGAACCTGGTGTACTTGCTGAAAATGATGCATTGATTATTGTAGTAGAAGTTCCTCCTGTTACTGAATTTGCATCTTTTAAGGTACCACTTAAATTACCTCCGGAAGCTGATACTGATAATTCCCAAGTTTCTGCTGAAGATACCGAAACATGTATTGAGGTTGACTGGTTTACTTTAATATCATATGAATCTGCAGTTATACTGGCATCAGCAGCTGCAAAAACTTTATATGGAATTGTAAAAAAGGCTAATACTATTAGTATTGATAATGTTAATATCTTTTGAAATTTAAATTTCATATAATCTTTCTCCTTTTATTTTAATTTTATATCTTGTGTTCCCGTTAGATATCTTCTAATCAATGCCATATCTATAATATTAATTTCTTCTCCTCCTTTTGAAGAAATCTTAGCTGCTTCTTTATACTCGTTTTCTAATTTTTGGTAATCCGTTAAATCTCTTTGTATATGAGCCATGTCTAGTATGTCAACTGTTCCTGTTCCATTTACATCTCCAAGTTTTATGATTGTATATTCTGTGTCATTTATTTTTATTTTATATCCTGTTCCAACTATTCCATTTTCAACTGGCGTTCCATCTGGTTTTGTTATTGTTAAATTTTCTCCATATTCAGATTTTAAACTCTCAACTGAAACATCTGGCTCTGCCTTAACTGTTTTGCTTTCATCATTTTTTTCTGTTTTTAATAAAGGTTCTTTTGGTACTTCTGGTGCTTGTGGTTGTACTACATTTCCTTCTGCTGGACTTCCATTTTTATCTCTTAAATATGACCTTGCAACATATCCTATTGCTCCATCTGGTGTTGTTACTTTATCCCAGTAATATCCATTTATTTGTTCTGTTCCAATTTCTGTTCTTGTAACTTGAGTTCCATCTAGTAATAAACGAATTGCATTTCCTGCTGGAGTTTCACGTAGATATAATCCACCATCTGCTTTTATTGTAAATATATTATTTGAATCTACTGATAATTGTAAATAGTTTCTTGATACAAATCCTTGTGTTCCATCAGATAGCTTCACTCTATCCCAAATCATTCCTTCTATATTATATCTTCCTGAATTATCTATTCTTGTCATTTGTTGTCCATATGTTAAAGTTGTTATTATAGCTTGACTAGATCCTGGACCTGACCTTAAATTAACATCATTTCCAACTACTATTACACTTTCACTACAATTTGTTATATCGTCTATTTCTTCAAAATATTTTGTATCAAAATATATGTATCCAACAGTACCGTCTACTAATACTATCTTATGCCAGCCATCTCCATATCTTTCTACTGAAAGTACGATTACATCACTATTTTTTATTGTTGTTATAATTCTGCTTGATGTATTTCTTGCCTCTCTTACATTTATATCACTATGTCCTGCTTTAACTCTTATGTTTTTAGGTCTAGTTTCTCCCATTGTAGCAGGTGATGCGCTTGCTGCAACAGGCATATTTCTATATAGTGGTATTACAAATGTTAATCCTTGATTTAATAATCCTGTATCCTTTATTTTACTATATAATATCGAAGCTTCACTTTTTGGTGCTTCTATGTTTTGCATATATTGATGTGAATATAGTCCTCCATAATCTTCAACATCAAATTTATTTAAATATATTGTATTTTGCTTTTGGTTAATATATTCAGCATATAGGAATTGTATTCCTCCTGCTATACTTTTCTCTAATGTATCCCATCCTTTAGCTTTTGCTTTTGCTAATGCATTCGCAATAATATTTCCAGAGCCATTACCAGTTGCTCCTATATTAAATATATTATAATAATATACTCCATCAGAGTACATCCTATATGTACCGCTTCCATTAACTCCTTGTTCTTGTAAAATTCTCGCAACAACATATAGTGGGTTAGCATTATTATTTCTTGAAGCATTATTTATAGCTACTGCATTTTCCCAGCCTAAGCCATCCCAATCCAAAAATGTTCCTTTTATTGCATTGTAAACATCATCATTTGATGTTTCTATCCAACCTGTTTGTAAAAATTGTAGAATTGTTGAACTATTAGGATCCATCCAATTTCTTGGATCCATATAATATCTTATTGTTGCTTCTGATGCATGATACCATGAACCATTGTCATAAGATCTACTACCACAAGTAGAACAAATCCATGCTCCTGATTTTCCTTGAATCAAAGAATATGGACTACCTCCTCCTGTAATTGAGCTTTCAGCTAAAATCACTTGGTTCCAATCTAATCCTGTATCCATAATTATTATATTCCAGTTTGGATGTGCTGCTTTTATTGCATCTAATCTTTCCTTAAAACCTGGAAATGCATTTGTATCTAAATTATAACCATCATATGTATATCTATAAGAGTCTGCCTTACTAATGTTTGTAAATGCTCCTAGCATACTAAATAGCATTACAAATAATAATATTATGGACACTAACTTTTTTAAACTATTTTTTACTTTTATCAACTTTTTATCCTCCGTTTTTTGTCGTATATTATCCTATTTTGTATTGTATCATTATGAATATTTTAAGTCAAGTTAGAAATAATGGAAAATTTTTTATATTTTTCCACAAAAATACTCATATTACTATATTTACTAGCAATATGAGTATTTGTTACAATATTGTTAAATTTTCAATTTTTTTGTTAAATTTAAAACTTTACTTTTTATTTTTTCTTATATGTGTTCCAACAGCAATTATTATTAATCCTATAACTAGTAATAATAATATAATTCCTGCTATAATTTTATTGTTTGATATTCTACTAGATGATACCTCAACTATTGGCTTAGCTTTCCTGTTGACTTTTATGGTGTATATTGTTTTTTCTACTGTTTTTTCTTCATCTGTGCTATTTTCGTCATTTCTAATTTCACTATTTTCAGTTTCGTCATTATTAATTTCACTGTTTTCAGTTTCGTCATTATTAATTTCACTATTTTCAGCTTCGTCATTTACAATTTCATTATTTATCTCAGAACTATTACTATTTTGATTTGTTAGTGTAATAGTAACTGTATTTTCACCTTCTTTTAAATTCTTATCTCCTTTCACATCTACTATTATACCTTCTCTGCCTACTGTTGCTAATACATTTAGATCTGTTACATTATCTTCAACTGTTGTTTCATAATTTAATTTTTCTCTATTAAAACCAATGTCTAAATCTTCAAATAAATTATTTTCATTTATTGTTTGAATTTGCAAGCTTTGTAGTCTTACATCTGATTCTACTACTTCTTCTAGTTTATTAACAACTATTGTATAAGTTCTTGTTTGTTCATTTTCAGCAATAACCTCTATATTAATTCTATTTTCCCCTCCAGTTAGTGCTATTGTTCCTATTCCGTTTATTATTGCCTTTTCATCTTCTGCTTCTGCTGAAATTTCTATATCATCTTCAATTATATTATCAACTGTATATTCATAAGTTTCTCTATAAAATTCAGGTGTTAAAGTTCCAATATTTATTTGCAAATTTTTTAAATAATTATTACTTGATTTAGTTGTGTTTTGATTTTGATTATTTGTTTGGCTATTAGTTTGCGGTCTTGTTGTTTGCGATTGGTTAGTTCCTTTATTATTTGTTTGTGGATTGCTATTATTTGAACTTTGCCCTTGGTTGACTGTTCCACCTTGGTTTGATGTCTGCCCTCCGCTATTTGTTTGACCTCCATTACTTGTCTCTCCTCCACCGTTCGACTGTCCTCCGCTACTTGCCTGTCCTTGATTACCAGTATTAGTTTCTGGTACTGTAGGTTGTGTTACAGGCGGAGGTGTTACTGTTGTTTGCTTTTCACTTATATTTATTGTTCTTGGTGAGAGTGATACTATATTATATTCATTATCAGTAAGTTCCACTGGCGTTGCTGTTACTGATGCTGGAAATCCAGTTACCTTGGCTGTTATAGTTACTGAATTTCTCTCAACCCAAGTTTGATTTGCACTTAAAGTGACATTACTTCCACTCAACTTTACATTTCCTGTAAGTCCATTTGCTGTAATGGTATATGTTAATGTATCTCCATTACTTGCTTGAGTTGGTCCTGTAAAACTAAAACTGTAAGTTGCTGCAATGTTCTGTGTTATGTCAACAGTATTTACAGCCAATACAAGCATTATAAGAATTATTAAAATTCTACAAATATATCTTTTCATCTATATTTCCACTCCATACATAATATGATCTTTTATTTTTAAATAATCATTCGCCTTAACAGCTTTATCATTTGTAACATCTGCTGCTTGTAAATATTCATCTCTTAGACTTGTATTAGTTCCAATAATATAATCTTTAATTATTAAATAATCATTTGCCTTAACATATCCGTCTCCATTTACATCTCCTCTTTTTACAATTATATATTCCTTTTCGTTTATTACTATTAAATAGCCAGTACCTGCTTCCTCTGTTTCTACTCCGTTTTTAGTTACTACTCCATCTAAATCTGCTGATTGCTTTTCTGGTCCTATACTTAAATATTTTCTGTCATTTTCATTTTTTGTATCATCTTCTATTATTTCATTATTTTCTGTTTGTTCTGTAACATTATTATTTTCAACTACATCATTTACAATCTCATTTCCTGTGTTATTTTCTGTATTATCTCCTTCTAAATTATTCCCTGTGCTACCTTCTTCTAAATTATTTCCTGTATTATTTTCTTCTGTATTATTTTGAGTATTATTTCCCTCTAAATTATTTTGTGCATTGTTTTCTTCTACATTATTTTCTGTGTCATTTTCTCCTATTTGATTTTGTAATTCTCCTATCTCATTTCTTTCTTCTACTACATTTTCATTTGGATTTTCTTGTTGCTCTTCTATCTCATTTTTAACCGTCGTATTGTTTTGATTTATGTCACCTAAAGCTTCTCTTACAACAAAACCTTGTCTGCCATCTTTAATTATAACTCTATCCCATATCTTTCCACCAAAATTGTATCTTCCAGTACTATCTATTCTTATAACTTCTTCCCCTGCATTTAGATTTGTAATTTCAATATGTTCTAGCCCAGGTCCTGCTCTTAAAATTGTTCCATTGCTAATTATCTTTTTTGTTTCATAGCAATTTGTAACATCTGCAATTTCTTCTAAATAATCTGTATTAAATTTTAAATATCCAACTGTACCATTTTCTAATACAATTTTATGCCATCCATCTGAATATCTTTCAACAGATAAAATTACCACACTGCTGTCTGCTATTCTATCCAAAATTCCACTTGAGGTGCTTCTTCCGCTTCTAACCATAATGCCTGAATGCCCTTGTTTTACTCTTATGTTTTTAGGGAATGCTTCTCCTGCTATATCAGGCGATGGACTTGCTGTTTGAGGCATGTTCTCATAGACTGGAATTACAAATGTTAAATTTCTGTTTAAAAGATTTGCATTTTTCATTTTATTGTACATTGAAATAGCTTCATTTTTTGGTGCTTCTATATTTTGCATATATTGGTGTACATAAAGTCCTAAATATGACTCAACATCAAATTTATTTAGATATAAAGTATTCTGTTTATATGAAATATATGATGATAATAAAAATGAGATTCCTCCATTTAAACAGCTTTCAATACTTGTCCAACCACTTTCTTTTGCTTTCGCTAAAGCGTTCCAATACACTTCATTTTCTGTATTTCCAGTTGCTCCAATATTAAATAAATTGTAGTAAATAGTTCCATCTGAATCTTGCATTTTGTACGTTCTTCCACCTGAATTTCCTTGTTCTTGCAAAATTCTTGCTATTATAAAATAAGGACTAGCATTGTTGTTCCTGCATACTCTATTTATTATACTTGCTACATCCCAAGAATATAGAAATGTTCCATTTAAAGCTGCATAAATATCTTGATCTAAAGTTTCCATATAATCTGTTTGTAAAAACTGAAATAAATATGGGCTATCTACTAACCAATTTCGTGGATCCATATAATATCTTATTGCTGATTCAGATGCACACAACCACTCTCCTGTATCATATACTCTAGAACCACATATTGAACAAATCCAACCTCCAGACTTACCTTGAATAAGATTTTTTGGTGTATCAAAATGACCTGAATATTCATTTGCTATTACATCATTCCAGTTTAGCCCTGTTTTCATTATTATAAAATTCCAGTTTGGATGTAACGATTTTAAAATATCAATCCTATCTCTATATCCAGGATAACTCATGTTTGCAGAATTATATTGATATCTACTAGAATCTGCTAATACAATATTTATCGGTTTAAAAATTAAAATAATTTGTGATATTATGGTAACCAATATTAAAAAAACTATTTTTTCCTTTATTCTAACAATATTTTTCATATAAGTATTTTTTTACATTTTTGTTTTTTTATTCATAAATATAAAAAAAGACAGTTAACAAATTTGTTACTTTGTCAACTGTTTGAAAATAAATATTGTTTACATAAGAAAAATACACTGGTAGAACACGCGGCTCACCATTAAAGTTAATAAAAAGCCTATTTACATAATAGGCTTTTTATCATTACATTTTTTTTAGTTCATTTAAACATTTTTCGCAAACTATTTTACCTTTGTATTCAACAACGTTTCTTGAACTTCCACAGAACGTACAATCTGGTTCATATTTCTTTACAGATATTGTTGTTCCTTCGCAATGTATTTCTAATGGATCATTTTCAGATATATCCAATTTGTTTCTAATCTCCATTGGTATAACTATTCTTCCTAATCCATCAATTTTTCTTAATACTCCTGTAGCTTTCATAACACATTTACCTCCTATTTTAACTTTATTATTGGGCCCTTTTCAATAGTCCAATGACATTATAGCATAAACCAAATACCAAATCAAGGAAATTTGTAAAATTTGTCGAATTTTTATATTTTTTTTTGCAAGATTTTTCCTTTTTAGTTTGATTTTAAGCTATTTATAACGTTTTTAGTTATTTTATTTTTATCAATTTTATTTGCAACCAAAATTATTATTCCAATAAAAACAAATGTTATTATGTAAATTAATATGCTTATACCCCAATTTCCGGCTAAAAGGTGTGCTCCTACTAAGGTAGATGATAGAATTGATGGAATTCTTGCTAATGTAGATATAATTATAAATCTTGTAGCATTAATTGGTAAAAGTCCTGCAATATACACTAATAAATCTTTTGGTGTTCCTGGTATTAAAAATAATATGAGCATAATCAGCTCTATGTTTTGAGTATTTTCTAGAATTGTATTATTTTCTAATTTTTCTATTTTTTCTTTTTTATAAAAATTGTATACAAAATTTTTTCCTAGTTTCCTTACTAAAAAGAATATCATAGTTGACGTAATTGCTACTGATATTATTATAAATAAAAATCCTCCAAAACCTCCATAGCAAGCACCAGCTAATATTTCTATCGGTTCACCAGGAATAACAACTAAAAATATCTGTGCTAGTTGCAAACCAAATAATGCTAAAATTCCGAGAAATCCTAAACTATCAATTTTATTCTTGAATTCTGCTTGTCCTTCTGGTGTTGCTAAGTTCTTAAATACTGGAAATAAATATATTATAGCAGCTGCACATATTGCAACTGCTAACACTAGTAGAAATATTTTTAGCAAGTTTCCTTTTTTGTTCATTTTATACCTCTTTTTCTCTATCTACTATAATAAATATTGCTAAGTTCAGCTTAACATAATTTGCTATTTTTATATCTTATAATCTCTCAAATATCCATGATATATTTCATTCATACCATCTATATTTTTAAAATCTTCTGGCTTTACTATATATGGTAAATCGTTTTTAACATCTGCTTGCTCTAATAGATATTTTACAAACTCAGCACAATAATAATAATCCTTTTTAGTATGTTTTTTATTTACACTTACTTCAAGCAATCCTATTATGTTAAATTTATAAATATCCTTTTTCTTGTACATTTCATAAACTTTTTTACTTATCTTATCATATTGTTTATCAGTTATTTCTAAACAATATACTCTACATTTAGTTTTGTAAAATCTCTTGAAGGTTCCACTATCTATGTGTTCATGTACTAGTCCTCCATCTAATGGATTATATGGCCTTTTCCTTCCAAAACTATACATTTCATTTAAATTTTTATCTAGTGATATTGATATATGAGAAAATTCATCTTTCGTGTACATTTTCACTATTCTAGATAATACAGTTCCTGTATGTGTTAAAACAAAATATATTTCTTTCATATTTATTCTCTACTTTTATGAGTTTTTAGATTTTTTACGAAATCCAACTTTCATTATTAAAAATGATAATACTCCACCCACTGTTGCTGTTATTAATTGTGTTAATCCCATTGAATTTCTTAGAGTATCTGCTACTGCTCCTTTATTTGGTAATACTGAAAATGCCATCCATATATTTAATACACCAAATATAAATGCTACTTTTACTATAATAGCTATAATTGCACTTAATGCATAATTCATTTTTTTATTTACATATAAATATTTCATAAGTATTATTAGAGAGAAATTTCCAAGCCATATTCCAGGTATCATAAACATTGTTACTTTTGTTAAACTTCCAAATATATATCCACTACCTACAGCAGATATACTTGGCAATGTTGCAATTAATATAAGATTTCTCCAGCCTTTTAAATTTAATCCTGCTATAATTAGCGCTGTATTTACTATACTTCCAACTACAATTTGTGAATTGCTTGCAATTACACTACTTGCTCCAAATATTGCTTGTAATAATTGTGGCACTACTGCTGGAACTAATAATGCACCTAATACAATAAGAATTGTTTGTACAATTTCTCCTGCTTTAGAAAATTCATATGCTTTTTTTTCTACTATTCCTTCCATTACATTTTCCTCCCTTGTTTTAATTATATTATTGAATTTTAACAGCTTAATTATATTTTATATTTTAGTATAAATCAATACTTTTAAATTTAATTTTTTAATAGTTTTTTGATTTCACGGTCCTAAAAAATGTTATAATAATTTTTGATTTCACGGTCCTAAAAAATGTTATAATAGTTTTTGATTTCACGTCCTTAAAAATTGTTATACTTGGCTTGTTATTTCATCTAATGCTTCTTGTTTAGACATTGATTTAATAAACTTATAATCATTTCCATTAAATTTAGGATTAAATTGACAGATAGATTTATAAGTACAATATTTGCATGGTGTGTTTTTTTGTTTTAAATCATAATAAGGTTTTAATTCAATATTACCTTCTAAAATTTCCTTAGAAATTTGCTTAATTATCTTTAATGTGTATTTCTGCAAATTTTCAAATTCTTCTCTTGTAACTGTACTAGAATCTTTATAATTTATTTCATCACTTTTATTTAATTTAACTGGAATTATATCTGAGGCTCCCTCTGTTAAATTAGTGTCCATTGCCTTAATAACATTAACATCTGCTAGTACTAATCCTTGCATTGTATAATTTTTTCTAATTATTTTTTCAATTTCTTCTTTTTCTAGATTTTTTGTATTTCCTAATATCCTAGGTTCTAGTAAAGTAAAATATAATGCTCCTGCAGGTTCTACATCTTCATTTTCTTTGCATAATGCGTCTACATAAGTTATAAGTTGTAATTCAAGTCCTGCTATTACTTTGTTTAAATTAATATCTTTGCTAGATGACTTATAGTCTATTATTCTGATATATTTTCCATCTGGCATTTTTGCAATATCAACTCTATCAATTTTACCTTCAATTAAAACTTTTCTTCCATCATCAAGCTTTATTTCAATTGGTGGATTTTCTCCTCTTCCAAAGTTTACTTCAGTTCCTAATACATCAAATTTACTATTTTTTAGACTTTGCAAAATATACTTCATAGACAAAAAAATTACTTTTTTTAACCTTTGAACTAAAACTCTATATTTTGCAGTAAGCATAAATTTACCACCGTTTTGAAGTTCTTCGTCAATAATTTCATCTATTAAACTTTTTAATTCTTCGTCTGAAATATTTTTAATATCATCTGTTCTTTTAAATACTTCATCTATAATATTATGCATAAAGCTTCCTGTATCTACTGGCTTAATATCTAACTTTTCTTTATCTGATAAGTTTAATCCATACTTTAAAAAATAAGAGAATGGACAAGCTCTATATGACTCCATTTTAGAAACGCTAGTTTTTAGATTATCTCCATATAATTTTTCTACTGATTCATTATCTAGTTTTTCTGGAACATTAGAGTATGATAGTCCCAACAAAGCAGATGATAATTTTTCTGGATACTTTTCCTTATACCACTTAAAAACTTCATTCCATTCATCATTATCCAGATTATTTAAAAGTTTTGCAAAAGTAATATTTTTGGTTAATATCTCATCTATATCTTGAGATTCTTCTTTTAAATTTGGAAATATTCTTTTTAGCTTTGATATTATCAATGATTTCCTTAACCCATTTCCTTCTACATCACTTGCTGCATATGATATAAATAGTTTTTCTTCAGCAGTTGAAAAAGCTTTGTATATGTTAAAATTCTCCTCATATAACTTTTCTTTAGAACCTTTTGCAAGTTCAAAACCTTTTTGTTTTAAATTTTCTCTATCCTTATCGCTAAAAAATCCTTCTGCAGACATTACACTTGGAAATACTCCATCATTTACTCCAATTATAAAAACTGCTCTTACTTTATGAGTTCTACTTCTATTTACATCACCAACATTTACTTTATCTTGAGTTTCTGGTATCTGACCTAATTCTTTTGATGATATACCTATTTTTAATAACTGTGCATAATGTTCAAATGTAATACTTTTATCATCAAAAATATCATTAATTTCTTCTAATACTTCATATATAACTTCTAGAGCATTCAATGTTTCATCATTTAATTTATCTTTATTAATATATTTTTCTATAAAATCAAATATGTTTTTACTTATCTGTTTAGCTGTTTTGGTTCCTTTCAATTTATCTTTAAGTTCTATTATTGGTTGTATAACAGTTTCTTGCTCTTTGTTAAAATTATATCCTGATTTATCATAGTTCCATGGTTCTTCATACCATTTCTTACCTTTGATGCCCCATTTTAAGCAATAATTCTCAAGTTCGTATACATCTTCTATTTCTAAAAATCCAGTTTTTATATAATTAAAAACAGCTTCATAAGACCAGTTTTTTGTAAAAATATCAAATATTGCAAGAATATATTTTATAAGTAGATTTTGAGTAATATCCTTTTTTGTATCTATAAATACTGGTATTTCATATTCATCAAATATAGCTTTACATAAACTTGAATAATCTTCAATGTTTTTGCATATTACTGCTATATCCTTATATCTATAACCTTCATCTCTAACAAGTTTTACTATGTTTGTTGCTATATGTTCAATTTCAGCATATTTATTTTCTGCTAAAAACAATTTAATATTTTTTACATCTTTATCATAAACTTCATATGGAACAGCATATAGATTCTTTTCTAAATGCTCTAATTCTTCATTTTTAAACCTGTATCTTTTTACTAGTTTTACTTGTTTTTCTTTATCAATTTCAGCTATTTCACATAATGATGATACTGTCTGTTTGTTATCATAAAATATATCAACTTCTGGTGATTTAGTAACTTTTAATTCATCAGTGCAAACAGTTATATATACTTTTTTAGCTATTTTTTCTAGCTTTGCAATTACTGAATATTCTTGTTTTGTAAATCCTGCAAATTCATCTATATAAAATACCGCATCATCAAATAAATGGCTTTCTTCTATTTTTTCTGCTAGTATTGTAAGTAAATCATTTTCATCTAAGAACTGACCTTGCATAGTTTCTTCTAATGTTTTATACATAACTAGCATATCATTTAATTTTATTTTTAAATATTCATCTTCTGTTTCATCTTTTTGTTTTTCTAGCATCTCAACTGTAATATTGTGTTTTTTGAATTCAGTTATTTGTGTAAGAATTGTATCAACATTTTCTTGGGACTTTCCTAAAAAATTTAGCTCTTTTTGATTTTTTGATATTGCATCATAAATGATTTCTGCTTTTCCTGACTTTCCTATATTTTTTGGCATTGTTTCAAAACATTTGTTGATTACTCTATAAGCCATTCTTTCAAAAGAAAGTACTTCACAATTTAATGTTGCACCGTTTTCTAATTTATCTAATAATTTTTTTTCAGCAGTAAAAGAAAACTGTTCTGGTGTAATTATATATATTTTCTTGGCAGTAGATTTTTTTATTTCATTATAAATGTATTCACTTTTTCCTGTGCCAGATACTCCATATATAATTTCCATAACAGTTATTCCTCCTTATGCTTCTCTTTTCCAATAAAACAAATATTGCTGTGCTATTCCCTGAAGTGCTCCAAACTTTTCATCTGCTATTTTTTGTATCTCCTTTTTACTTACTTTGTTTTCATCCGGATTATGTATATATAATTCATTCATAACTCTTCTTACCCATACATCTATTGGAAATACATCAAATCTTTTTAAATCTGAAAATAGTAATATACAGTCAGCGACTTTTGGTCCTACTCCTGATAATTCTAACAGTCTTTCTCTTGCTTCATTAGTAGTGACCTTATATAACTCTTCTAATTTAACTTGTCCACTTGATATTTTATGTGTTGTTTCATATACTCTTACATCTCTAAATCCTAATCCAAGATTTCGTAAATCTTCTACACTTGCCTTTGATAATTGTTTAGGCGTCGGAAATGAATAATATTGTTTTCCATTTAATTCTATCTTATTACCATAAGCTTTAGAAATTCGTTCAATTATTCCTTTTATTCTTGGTATGTTGTTGTTGGCTGATATAATAAAAGAAATTAATGTCTCCCATAAATCTTGATTTAATATTCTTATTCCTCTTCCATAGCTAATGCTATTTTTTAAATTATCATCAACAACTTCTAGCTTTTTTATTATTGATTTATAATCTCTTTTTAAATCAAAATAATTTTCTATTATATCAAGATTATCACAATTTCCTGTGATGATAATTTTTTCTTTTTCCTTTTCCACATTTAATACATAATTGTGGAAAACTCCTGTATAGCTTCCATTATCTTCTTCGTTCCATCTAAAACATTGACCACATTCAAATACATCTTTTGGTTCAAAATTTTCAGCATCTATCACATATCTCATTGTTATCACCCATTATATTAATTTTACTTAAATCACACCGTTGTTATTTTTTACTTAAAAATTTCACTTTTATCATCATTTAGTTAAAACGTTTCTATCACATTTATCTCAAATTTACCTGGTTTAAGTTTTTCATCTTGTTTAACAATTACATCAACATCATAATTTTCTTTTAATTTTCTTATATTTTCTTTTCTATGTCCAACTACATTATTAACATCTTCATTGTTGATTCTAATTTCTACAGTCTTAACCTTCATGTTAATTTTTTTTATCTTTTCTGCAATACTGTCATACCACATTCCTGCTTCTACAAGTTGTCTAAAAGCTGGGTGATATGGTCCTGCTACTACTTCACTTTTATCTTGTTTTGGATCTGTAATTTCTTCTGTATTTTGTAATCCTATGCGTATAACGTTTATATTTTTTCTTCTAAACATATATGAAATTATTTTTGCTCTTTCAACTGCTTGTTCTAATGTTAAAGGCTTATATTCACCAGATTTATATTCTTTTTCTAGCTGTGTTCCCTTGATTACTAATACTGGATATATTCTAATCATTTTTGGTTTTAATTTTATTAAATCCTTAGCAGTATTTATTTCATCATGTTCTGTACTATCTGGCATTCCTATCATCATTTGATGACCTAATGTAAATCTATAACGTCTAATAAGTTTAGATGCTTTTATTACATCTTCAAATGTATGGTTTCTTTTACTTTTATTTAATATATAATCATTTGAAGATTGTACTCCTAGTTCAATAGTTTTTACATGATATTTTTTTAACATTTTTAAAATATCTTTGTTTATGTAATCAGGTCTAGTTGAAATTCTTATACTTCCTACTCTACCACTTTTTATGTATTTATTAGCAGTTTTAAGCAATTCTTTTTGCACATCTACATCTATTCCTGTAAAACTTCCACCAAAAAAAGCAACTTGTACATATTTACTATCGTCTTTGAAGTTTTCCAAATAATATTCTATTGTTTTTTCAACATCTTTTGCTGTTACATTTGTCTGTTTTCCACTTATCTTTTTTTGATTGCAAAAAGTACAATCATTTGGACAACCTAAATTTGGTACAAAAATTGGTATTATATATTCCTTTTTCATTTAAACTTCCTTTCAAACTATATTGCCTTATATCTTTTTGCTTAGATTTATTTTATCTTTTATCTATTATTTAATATTTTCTAATGCTTTTTTTGCTGCTTGCATTTCTGCTAACTTTTTACTCTTTCCTACACCTTGAGCTAATGCTTTTCCTTCTAGAATTACTTCTGCTGTAAACGTTTTATCATGGTCTGGTCCACTTTCTTCAATTATTCTATAATCTAAATTAATGTCTCCATTCTTTTGTAACTCTTCTTGTAATACAGTTTTATAATCTTTTTGTCCAACATTTTTACTTGCAATATCTATAGCTTCTTCTAAATTATTTATAATAAATTCTTCTGCCTTTTCTAATCCACCATCAAAATAAATAGCTGCGATGATTGCTTCTATGCTATCTGCTAAAATGGTTGGCTTATTTCTTCCACCATTTACACTCTCGCTGTGACCAACTTTTATATATTCTGATATTTTATGTTTTTTAGCAACTTCATATAAACTGTCTTCACAAACAACAGTAGCTCTTAATTTTGTAAGTTCTCCTTCTCTTAGTTTTGGAAATTTATTATATAAATATTTGCTAGATACAAACTCTAATATACTATCTCCTAGAAATTCAAGTTTTTCATTGCTTTTAACGCTATTTTCATTTGCATAAGATGTATGTGTTAAAGCTTCTTCTAATAAACTTTTGTTATTAAATGTATAACCAATGTTTTCCTCTAAATTCATTTTAAAATCCTTTCCTTTCTTTAGAGAAATTATACTACAATTAAAGTGGATTTTCAATATTTTGTTTCCTTTAAGTTGACAATGTCAAAAATCTCCGTCCCCTTTGACAGAGATTGTCAAAATTCTCCGTCCCTGTTGACATTGTCAAAATCCTCCGTCCCCGTTGACATTGACATAATAAAAAGAAGGGATTTCCTTCTTTTCTTTTGTTGTGTTAATTTTAGTAAATTAGGCAACATGCTCTTTTATATAATCTACAACGTCGCCTACTGTTGCAACTTTTTCTGCGTCACTATCAGGAATCTCGATATCAAATTCTTCTTCTAGTGCCATTATTAGTTCAACTATATCAAGTGAATCAGCTCCTAAATCATCTATAAAAGATGCTTCATTTGTTATTGAAGATTCGCTTGCACCTAATTGTTCAACAATTATTTTCTTTACTTTCTCAAATATTTCCTCTGCACTCATTATGTAGTCACCTCCCCTCAATTTTTATTTTTTTGTATTCTATTTTTTATACTCATACAATATTACAATGTATTTTAATTGTCAAGATTTTTACAAAAAATATTTATTTACTTTCCAACTTTTGTATAAAATCCTTTATTTCCTGCATTTTTTCTTTATTTATTTCTGATTCGTATATCTCGGTCAAGTGGTCAACAGCTTTATTGTTTACAAATTGTTCTGCTTGTTTTATAGTATATTTAAATAATTTTTCATCACTACTTCCATGAGCTTTTACAACTGGCTTTTGCACTCCTAAAAATAAAGCTCCTCCATATTCTTTGTAATCAACCATTTTAGAGAATCTTTTTATAGAAGGAAGTGCAGGAACACTTCCCAACTTACTCCATATATTATGCATTAAACTTTCTTTTAATGATTTTTTTACGAATTTTCCTAAGCCTTCAACTGATTTTAAAAATACATTTCCTGTAAATCCATCTGCGATAATAACATCTACTTCTCCTAAAAATGCATCTCTTCCTTCAACATTTCCTATAAAGTTAATATTTAAGTCTTTAGAATATTTTTTCAATAATTGATATGAATTTCTAACTAATTCATTTCCCTTTGTCTCTTCAGTACCAATATTTAATAATCCAATTTTAGGTTTCTTTTTTCCCAAAGTATTGTTCATATAGATACTAGACATTTGTGCAAACTGCAATAAGTTTATTGGTTTACAATTTGTATTTGCTCCACAGTCCATAAGTACAAGATTTCCATGGTATGCAGGAAGAATTCCAGCTAAAGCTGGTCTATCTATACCTTTTATTCTACCAACTAATAATGTTGCTCCTGTAAGAAGTGCTCCTGAATTACCAGCAGATATAAAAACGTCTCCTTCTCCTTGCTTTAATAAGTTAAATCCTACAACCATTGAAGAGTCTTTTTTAGTTTTTATAGCTACTGTTGGGGTATCCTCCATTTCTATTATTTCTTTTGCATTATAAATAGATAGTCTTGGAGATATTTCTTTAAGACTTTTTCCATAAAACTCTCTTACCTTTGTATTTATAACTGCTTCTTGACCTATAAGTACGACTTCTGAATTCACCTCATTTATTGCACTTACAGCTCCTCTTATTGTAGCGTCTGGAGCATTATCTCCACCCATTGCATCTAATAGTATTTTCATATTTCAATATTATGATACACAAGCTTTTATGTATATCATAACCCCTTTCTTTATTGTTTTATTAAATTATACTTTTATATATTACATTTTGTCAATAATAATAACACTTTTTTAATTGACATTATAATTTAAGTGTGATTAAATATAATTGTATTTTTAGAATAATGTGTAAAATTTTGCAAAATAATATATATTATGGAGGAATCAAATGATAAAAAACGAGAAAGGATCTGTTACTCTTATAGTAGCTGTAACAATTTTATTTATAATTATTGTACTTTCTTCTAGTCTTATGCTTGTATCAATTAAAAGGAAATCTCAGTTACAGGAAACTAAGATTTTACAAGAAATTTATGGCGGAGATAATTTAGATGAAATTTACCAAGAGCAAGTAGAAAAACTATCTCATTCTAACTCAGATACTAGTTTTATTTCTGCCTCTGATGTAACTCCAAGTTTATATGGAAGATATGTTGATTATGATATTGATTTAAATGAAAATGGAGTAACTGATGATTGGAAAATCTTATATGCAGATGAATTTAATATATATTTAATAGCAGCAGATTATTTAAATACAAAGTTTTGTCCAACAAAAGACGGTGTGGCAATCACTAATAATGTAAATAGCTATACTACATCTTTTTCGACTGATTTACTAGATAAATATGCAGGTTCAGCAGATATAACATCACCAAAAATAAAAAATCTAAATTCAGATTTTTTTAATACAAAAAAATATTCAAGTGAAGATTACAATATGAAAGCAGTAGCATATATGCTTGACACTGATATATGGACAAAACAGCTAACAAAAACAGATGATACTTATGTAGATTATGTAATAGGTGGACCAACAATAGAATTATTCTTTAATGCATATAATGCAAAATATGGTACAAACTTTGGAGCAAAGGCATATTCAGAAAACTCAACTTATGGGTACAAAATAAGTTCAGATAAAAGTAAAAATGAAAGTAGCACAACTGATTGGCTTTACAATATTGGCAAATTATTATCTTCATCAGATTCAACTTTTGCTATATCAGATACTCCAAAGTCTCCAGCTATGTTTATGGCTAGTACATCTGCCCATGACAATGCTAATTTAATGTTTGTCTATTATGATGGTTCTGTAAGTTATTGTGGATATGACAATCATTCAGTTGGCTTTCGTCCTGTTATCTGTTTAAAAAATGAAACTGGTATTACTTGGGATAGTGAGAAGGAACTATTTAAATTAGTTTCTTTACCTCAAACATCTCCTACAAATCATATAGAATAGCAGTAGGAACAACTTTAGTTACAAAATAAATTATAAAATATTTTAAAAAGAGAATTCTACTCTTTGTAAAATTCTCTTTTTTTAGATTACTTCTGAACTTTAAATTTTATTTCTTTTTTCCTTTTGTTTTTGTTGATGTTTTTTTAGTTGTAGTTTTTGTTTTTGAAGATGTACTTTTTCCCTTCGTTGTTTTTTTACTTTTCGTCTTTGTACTACTTCTTTTTCTTGTTCTTCTTGATTTTTTCAAATTTTCTTTTTCTATTTCAGGACTCCATTTTTCTCCTACTTTTGGTTTATTCCATGAAATAAAGTTACAAGAGTTAGGATCATCTTTAACATATTTTGAGCAAACATAATAATTCTTGCCTCTTTTAGTTTTTCTTACATATACTTCTGAACCACATACTGGGCAAGGTACATCTATTTTTTCTACATAAGGCTTAATATTTTTACATTCTGGATACCCCGGACAAGCTAAGAATTTACCATATCTGCCATACTTAACAACCATCATTCTACCGCACTTCTCACATTGTACATCTGATACTTCTTCTTGCAATTTAACATGTTCTAATTCTTTATTAGCCTTGTCAAGTTCAATTTTAAAAGGTTTATAAAATTCTCTTATTACTTTTTTCCAAGCCTCATTTCCTTCTGCTATTTCATCAAGTCTATTTTCTATATCTGCTGTGAATTCTATATTTATTATATCTGTAAAATTTTCTATAAGTAATTTATTTACTACTTTTCCTAATTCTGTTGGAACAAGTTGCTTTTGCTCTTTTTCTATATATCTCCTGTCGATTATTGTTGAGATAATTGTAGCATAAGTACTAGGTCTTCCTATTCCTTTTTCTTCTAATGCTTTTACTAAACTTGCTTCTGTATATCTTGGTGGTGGTTCTGTAAAACTTTGTTTTGATTCTAATTTTTCCTTTTTTACTTCTTCTCCTACTTCAAGATTTGGAACATTTGCCTCATCATCTTCATTAGATTTTTCATCTCTATCTTCAACATATAAAGTCATAAATCCTTTGAATTTAAGTTTTTGTCCAGATGCTTTAAAATTATAATAGTCTTTATTTTCATTAACATCAATGTTAGCTGTAATTGTGTCAAATACTGCTGATGACATTTGACTTGCTATAAATCTATTATAGATTAAATTATATAATTTATATTGGTCTGTTGTAAGAGATGATTTTACTTCTTCAGGAGTTATGTCAACATATGTTGGTCTTATACCTTCATGTGCATCTTGCGCTCCTGATTTAGTTTTATAATATCTATTTTCATAATAACTATTTCCGTACTTAGCAGTAATATGCTTTTTGGCTGCTTCTCTAGCTTCTTCTGATATTCTAGTAGAGTCAGTTCTCATATAAGTTATTAAACCAACTGTTCCTCTTCCTGAAACATTAACACCTTCATATAATCCTTGGGCAACATTCATTGTTTTTCTAATTGGAAATCCTAATTTTCTAGAAGCTTCTTGTTGCATTGTACTAGTTGTAAATGGAGGAGCTGGAGTTCTTTTCTTTTGTCCTTTTTTTACATCAGTAACAATGTATTTTCCCTTTTCTATTTTATCTATAATATCTTTTACATCTTTTTCACTATGAAGTTCTACTTTTTTTCCATTTTTTCCAAAAAATCTTGCTGTAAATATTTCTCCATCTTTAGATAGTTTTGCAAAAATATTCCAATACTCTTCTGGAATAAATTTTTCTATCTCTTCTTCTCTATCAACAATTAACTTAACAGCAACAGACTGAACTCGTCCAGCCGATAAGCCTCTTTTAACCTTCTTCCATAAAATTGGACTTATTTGATATCCAACTATTCTATCTAATACACGTCTTGCTTGTTGTGCATCAGTTAAATTCATATCAATTTTTCTTGGTTCTTTAATAGATTTTTTTACTGTTTCTTTTGTTATTTCATTAAATGTAACTCTACAAACACTACTTAAAGGAATACCTAATATATATGCTAAATGATATGCAATAGCCTCTCCTTCACGGTCAGGGTCAGTTGCTAAATATACTATTTCTGCGTTTTTTGCATCCTTTTTTAAAGAATTTATAAGTGTTCCCTTTCCTCTTATGTTTATATACTCTGGTTCAAAATCGTGTTCAATGTCAACACCAAGCTTAGATTTAGGTAAATCTCTAATATGCCCCATTGATGCAACAACTTTATAATCATTTCCTAAAAATTTTTTTATTGTATTTGCCTTAGCCGGTGATTCCACTATAATCAATTTACTTGCCATTACTTTTTTACCTTTCTTGTAAATACAAAATTATACTTTTGTTTTTAATTATTTAAAACACTTAATTATTGTAACCTATTTTTCACATTTTTGCAAGTTAAAAATTTTTTGTTACGCTTTAAACAATTTATGTTACAAATCACAGTTATTATTAAAAACATAAATATAGTTATTTTTGAAAATGCCGCGTAGCTGGAGCAGCAACCTTTAGGTTGCGTCGCGCGGGCATCGCTTGAGAAAATAACTATATTTATGTAATTAACTTTTATCGTAACAAACTTCTTTAATTTCAAGATATATTTTATCCTCTACATTTCCTATAGATAAAGATTTTGCACACATTCCCATTTCTTTTACTGTTTTATTGTCTTTGACTAATTCTTCAACTAAATCATTTAGATTTTGAGAATTTAAATCTTTATCAAGAATAACTTTTGCCGCACCTGCCTTTTCTAAAACTCTTGCATTATATTCTTGATGATTTTCAGCAGCATAAGGATATGGTATAAATATAGCAGCTTTTCCTAGCTTTTCTATTTCTGTAACTGTCATTGCTCCGCTTCTTGCAATAATAATATCAGAAATATTCATTACACTTTCCATATCATAAATATAAGGCATAACTTTAATACCATCTAAATTATCTATATTGATTTGTTCATTAATTAATTCATTTTTTACTATCTCATATTGCTTTGGTCCAGTAGCCCATATAATCTGATAATTTTTATTCATCTTATTTTCAATTATCTTTACTAAACTTTTATTTATACTTTCTGCACCTTGACTTCCTCCAAAAACTAAAGCTATTGGCTTATCTGATTTTAAGCCTGAAGCTTTAATTTTAGACTCTATCTCATAATCACTTAAATTTAAATCTCTTATTTTTGTTGGAGTTCCTGTTACTGCAACTTGTGCATCTTTGCTTAATCTTTCTTCTGCTTCTTTAAATCCAAGCAATATTTTGCCAGCTTTTTTAGCTAACATTTTAGTTGCAACACCTGGCATAACATTGCTTTCATGAATCACATATGGAACTTTTAATTTTTGTGCAGCTTTGCATACAGATATACATATATATCCACCTGTTCCTACTATTATGTCTGGTTTAACATCTTTTATTATTTTTTTTGCTTCCCCAATAGAAAAAATTGTTTTTACTAATTTTCTTATATTTTTAATTGTCAAACTCCTAGATATTCCATAACTTTCTATTGTTTTTAGTTCATAACCTGCTCTAGGTACTAAATCATTCTCTAGTCCCCTTTTTGTTCCTATAAATATTATTTCAGAATCAGGTTCTTCTTCCTTAATTTTGTTTGCTATAGCTATACCCGGATTTATATGTCCTCCAGTTCCAGCCGCTGCAATTATTACTTTCAAATTTCTTCTCCTTTTATAATATATTTAAGGTTTTAAGCTTCCTAAACTTTATCTATATTTTTTTAGCACTACGAGAAATATTTAAAAGCACTCCCATACTTGATAAAAGTATTATTAGAGAACTACCACCATAACTTAAAAATGGAAGTGATATTCCTGTGTTTGGAATAGTATTTGTTACAACTGCAATGTTTAAAATTACTTGAACAGCTATTAATGCAGTTACTCCTATTGCTACCAAACTTCCAAAAACATCTTCTGCTCTTATTGCTATTAATACTCCTCTTACTACCAATATTGCAAATAATGTTATTACCAATAAACACCCTACAAATCCTAGTTCTTCTGCTAGTATTGCAAATATAAAATCATTGTGAGCTTCTGGTATGTATAAATATTTTTGCTTACTCTCTCCAAGTCCTACTCCAAAAAGTCCACCTGAGCCTATTGCATATAAGCTCTGAACTGTCTGATATGATGTACCACTTGTATCTTCCCATGGATTAAGCCACGCAACAACTCTATCTGATCTAAATCCATTTATAATTTTATCTTTAAATAATATGAATATTCCACCTAATCCTGCGACTACCACACTTGCCATAGATGCTAAGTACTTAAATTGACAGCCACTCATTATAATAATTATTACAGATACAATAGCAATTATTATACCAGCACTTAAATGGTTTTGTACTTTATATAATATTCCTATTGGAAGTGCTATTAAAAGAATTGGCAAAAAACACATTTTCCAAAAATTATCTAACTTATTTCTACTATCTGTATAATATCCTGCTAAAAATATAATAAAGCCTATTTTTGAAATTTCTGATGGTTGAATTTGTATACCTAAATCTATCCATCTTCTTGCTCCTGATACTTCCATTCCAATACCAGGAATTAATACTGTGAAAAGTATTGCAACAGATGCTACATATATAGCAATATAATATTTTTTAAAATTTCTATAATTAAACTTTGAGAAAAATATCATTGCTGCTAATCCTAATATTGCTGCTAATCCTTGTGTCATTAAATAGTGATAACTATTTCCATAGTCAGCTAATGCTGATGGAGCACTTGCAGAAAGTACCATTACAATTCCTAATGCAACTAACATAAGCACTACTATAACTAATGGCATATCCATTTTGTTACTCGTTTGGAGCTGTGTTATTTTACTTATTTTCGAAGTATTATCTCTTTTTTGTGCATAGCTTACTCTTCTTTGAGCATAGTCTTCGCTTCTTTTTCTTACTTGTGCATTGTGTTCATTCGAGTATCTTGAGCTTCTGTTTTGTTCATTCGAGTATCTTGAGCTTCTGTTTTGTTCACTAGAATGTCTTCTGTTTTTTGAGTTTCTTTTCTGCATTTTGACTCCTTTCTTTGGTTACTTATTATATTGCTAATATTCCTATGATTGATGCTATAAGTGTTATTATACTAAATGTTGATACGATTTTATTTTCATTCCAACCAACTATCTCGAAATGATGATGAATTGGTGCCATTTTAAATAATCTTTTCTTTGTTTTTTTGTAATATGCAACTTGTAATATTACTGATAATGTCTCTATAATTGGAACAATTGCAATTATTAACAATAATAATGGTAGTTTTAGATATAATGAAATTCCTGCTATTGCTCCTCCTAATAAAAGCGAACCTGTATCTCCCATAAATATATGTGCTGGATGTAAATTAAATAATAAAAATCCTAATCCCGCCCCAATTACAATACAACCAAATATAGTAGTTTCTTTTACTCCCCATATTATTGATATTACTGTAAGGCAAGTTAAAATTATTGTTGTCACACTTGTTGATAATCCATCTATTCCATCAGTTAAATTAACTGCATTTGTCGTTGCTAAGATTACAATTACTGCAAATGGGATATAAACCCACACTGGAAGTGTTATATATGTTTTTATAAATGGTATATATATCTCTGTTCCATTTTTAAATGCAAATACTAACATTAATACATATATTAAAGATATTACAAAAAGTCCTCCCATTTTGGCTTTTGGGCTAATTCCATCTGTATTATGAAGTACAACCTTTTTGAAATCATCTACAAATCCTATTATTCCAAAACCTATTGTTACAAATATCATTGGGAGTAGCCTAGTTGCTATTTCTGGTTGGTCTGCTGAATAATCAATGTATAAAAATGCACTTAATAATAATGTAGATATTATTAAGATTAGTCCTCCCATTGTGGTTGTTCCCTTTTTCTTCAAATGTGATTCTGGTCCATCGTCTCTTTCTGATTGTCCTACTCTTAATCTTTTAAGCGTTGGTATTACTATTAAAGATATAATTACACTTACAGCAAAAGATAATAGTAGTATCTTAATTTGAAAGCTCATTAGTTTTCCCCCTTAAAGTCTTTCTATGCTTTAATATTTTTCAATCAATTTTTTCTATTTACTAGCATTTTTCTTTTCTTCAAGTATCTGCTCTATTACTTCCTTAATGATTACTCTTTCATCATAAGGATTTTTCACATGATTTATTTCTTGATATGTTTCATGTCCTTTTCCTGCTAAAACAATTATGTCATTCTTTCCTGCCATCTTGATAGCTTTTTTTATTGCTTCTGTTCTATCTACTATACATTCATATTTTCCTTTTGTCTTTTTTATTCCTTCTTCAATTTGGTTTACTATTGAAGTTGGATCCTCAGTACGTGGATTATCTGATGTTATTATCGTGTAATTAGCAATTCTTCCAGAAATTTCACCCATTATTGGTCTTTTTCCTGAATCTCTATCTCCACCGCAACCAAATACTGATATAACTCTTCCTCTTGTATATGCTTTTACTGCTTGTAAAATGCTTTGTAAACTTTCTGGTGAGTGAGCATAATCTACCATAATAGTTAAATCTAATTTGTTGTCTACTAACTCACTTCTTCCCGGTACTCTAACTTCTTCTAAAGCAGATTTTATATTTTCTGTATCGCATCCTAATTTTTCAGCAACACATATTGCTGCTAAACTGTTGTATACACTAAATCTTCCCGGTATATATGTTTTTATTCTTTCATTTTTTCCATTTACTCTAACTCTAAAGTCTACATATGAATTTGTTATCGTAATATCTTTTGCTAATACATTACATTCATTATCTATTCCGTATGTTTTAATATCGCATTCTGGAACCATCTTTGGTAATTTTATTACTGCAAAATCATCTGAATTTATAAATCCATATGGGCACATTTTAAATAACATTGCTTTTGAGTTAAAATAGTCTTCCATATTTGGATGTTCTTTTTCACTGATGTGATCTTCTGAAAAATTTGTAAATACACCAATATTAAAATCACAACCATCTACTCTGTGTAATTTTAAACTTTGAGAAGATACTTCCATAACAACTGCACCACATTTTTCTTCTGCCATTTTTGCAAAGAAACTTTGTAATTTTAAACTGTCAGGTGTTGTTCTATCACTGTCTTCTATTTTTTTATCTCCTATATATGTAGCAATTGTTCCAATTAAACCTGTCTTAATACCTTGTCTTTGTAAAATTTCTTTTATCATAAAAGTTGTTGTTGTTTTACCCTTTGTTCCTGTTACACCTATTAATTGAAACTTTCTTGAAGGATTGTCATAGTAGTTACATGCACACTTTGCTAATGCAATTCTTGTATCTTTTGTTGCTATTAAAGTAACATCTTCTGGTACGAGTTTTATAATTTCCTTAACTCTGTCTTCATTTACTAAAACTGCCTTAGCTCCTGCTTTTATTGCTGATTCAATAAATGAATGTCCATCTACATCAAAACCTTGTATTGCTACAAATAAATCTCCTTTTTCAATTTGTCTTGAGTCACTTGCAATTTTTGGAATATCAATGTCTAAATTTCCTTTAGCTTTTAGACCCTCTATTCCTGCTAAAATATTTTTTAATTCCATAAATTTCACGTATATCCAATTATTATGAATGATTGGATATTTCTCCCTTCTCAGCTCTATAAAGTCCTTTATAATTTTTGAACTTTTTAGAAAGTCAAAATAACATTTTAATTAAAACATTATTTTACGTTTATATTATATACCTAATATTATGAAAAAAACAAGATTATATTCAAATAATCTTGTTAATAAATTTCTAAATTTTATATTTAACAGTAAATTGTTAATTTTTTTATTGTTTAATTTACCAATAAATTGTCCATTTTCTAATTGTTTAATCTACCAATAAATTTCTAATTGTTGTTTAAACAATTTGTCTCTACTTGTGTAAATTTGTATGTTTTTATTTTTTTTAAGAATTTGCTCAACTTTCCATAAACCCAATCCATGTGAAATTTTATCTTTTTTACTTGAAAAACCTTTTTCATATATTTTCTTAATATCAATTAGATAATTCTTGCATGGATTTTCTATGACAATCAGATTTCTATTGTTAAATTTATCTTTTAGAAACTTAATGGAAACCACTTTATCCTCACATCCAATACTTGCCTCTATTGCATTATCTATCAGTATTCCCAGAACTCTACATAAATCATAAGTTGAAACTTTTAATGTATTTAAATCAATATAAGTCTCTACTTTAATTTTAATATCTTTTTCTTCTGCTAGTTTTATTTTATTATTAATAAGATTTAAAACTGCTGGATTGTTTATAATAATTCCATTTATAGCTTGTTTTTCATTTATATCTTGACATTCCTTAGTAATAGACTTATACATTTTTTCAAGTCCGACCATATCATTTGCAACAATATAGCCTCCTATTCCCTGCATTATATTGTTAAAATCATGTTTAAATGCTCTTACATTATCATAATTTTCTTGTAGCCTTTTATTACTTCCTTGTAGATTTTCTATTAATATATTATTATCCTTTTCTTTAAGTTTTGCCATTATATTTTTAAATAATACAATTAAGTATGATGTAATCATCATAGCAAATAAAATATATAGATATGTTTGGATTTTTTCTATATCTATTATTATTTTAGCTTCTGATAAATTTAAAGCAATTATAGAAAACAAACTTATTATTCCAATCTGCCTTTTTATTTTTTCATCCATACATTCTTTTATATCAAGCTTAATTTGTTTATTTTTTATTATTAGCAATAATGAAATTTCCACTATTGGCACAATTGGAATATACGTTTTTATAGAAATCATCTCTGATACTATTGTAAAAGTAAATTTTATTATTAGAACTATCCACATTTTTTCTTCTTTTAAATGCATTAATTTTTTTAAAACTATAATATCAAAAAATAAACTTATATTATTTAAGATTGGATTTAGAAATCTACATATAAAATTTACTACTGCTTGTATTAAAAATATTTTAAATTCTTTTAAATTTTTTAGTTCCAATAAATTAATTATAATTTTATTTATTAAAAAAATATTTAAAAGATTAAATAATAAAAATAATGTAGTATTTAATGGAACATTCTTTAGTATATCTAACATTTCATTTTCTCCTTTTTGGTAATTTATTCCATATTACTACATTATTTTACAAAATGCAATACTTTTTTACAAATTTTAGTAATTTTTTATTCTTTAGAATTAAAAAATTTTGAGTAAGCGTTCAATATAAAGATATGTTGAACGCTTACATTAAATTATACAATTTTTTTACTTTTATTAGGTACAGTTTTTTTACTCTATACTTCCTTATTTACCTTATCCTTCGATGTCCCAAACTCCCTCTCCTGCACTTGTATATTGGATATTAGATTTTAGAGAAACTACCGGCGCCACGCGATAGGTGCCGCTGAAAGTGTTATCATCCGAGCGGAATATGTCATAGCCGTTAAAGTTAGCATAGCGCACGTAGCGAAGCCCGAAATACGCATAGCTTGAGTAGCATATAGAAAAACGAGAAGCGAGCCAATACCAAGTTCCTGTTCCAAAAATTAAGTTATAAAATTTACTATCATCAAAATATGCACTTGGTGAACTTAAAGAATAATAATTCTGTTTTACTGTTATTTTACTACTTGCTTGGGTTTTTGAACTTGTATAATGTCCAGAACTAAAACCACTTACATCTTCCTCCAACAATGGTATTGTTATTTGTCCTGCTAAATTTGTTCCTTCATCGCTTTCCCCTATTCCATCTGTTTTTAATCCTCCATCATCTATTCCTAATGTATTTTCATATCCTGCTAAGTTTGGATACCATCTATACCCACTTGCTGTATAATCTTTTGTATCTCCATATATTGTACCACTATCACTCTCTACATAGTTACCCCTTGCTTCAATTCCTTTAGCATTCATTTTTGACTCTATGTCCTGTAAATCTATACTCCTTGCTTCTGTGTTCAAGTCACTATTTGAATATAATGTTTTACAAATGTCATCTAGTAAATATACTCCGTTATTGTAGCCTGTTGCTCCTCTAAGATATACTTTTGACATTGATGATGTTGGTACTCCCATTATATCTACAGAATCGTCATTTATACTTAATACTTTCCATGTGTATTTTTCTCTTGGTACCGTTTGAGATGATGTATATCCACTCTTATTAGTTGGTAAATCATAGCTAGTACTTGTTGTATCAGGTGTATAGTTTACAACATCTCCTACCTTAAGCACTGGTTCTTCTATTGTTACACTTGTTGTTTGTGTACTTTCTCTAGTATTTCCTGCATTATCTTGTACCTTTACTTTTAATTGGTATGTTCCTGGTTGTAGTGATATTGTTTTTGACTTTTCGCTTTGTCCTGTTGATGGTGTATATGTTGCTCCTCCATCTGTACTAAAGTAGTATAGTCCAATATCTGATTTTGCATATCCGTCTTTT
>CANQLO010000016.1 GCA_947624715.1 uncultured Clostridia bacterium | reverse complement strand
ATTTCTGGGGGTAAGGGGGAACTATGCCCTTTTTTATTATTTTGGTTTTAATTTTCTTACTAATTCTTTCAAACTAATAACTCCTTTCTAAAAAATATCATTAAATTGAATAAAAGTCAATATAACAAATTTTTGCATTATATTTTAGGATATGGTGATATTTGAAAAAAAATGATTTTGAGCGGAGCGAATGATGGATATATTGATAGATAGTAATTTTTTTTTATCTCTCTAATATATTGTAAATTAGGAGGTGCGTATGAAAGAAGACTTTAAAATTAATATTTTTTACAGTGATAATGGAGAAAATTTAGAAGATATTTTATCTCGATATCTAATAAATTTATTAAAAGAAAAATTGAGGAGGTAAAATGCTGGAAAAAGCAATATATAATGTTGCATTATATATTAGATTATCTAAAGAAGATATTGATAGAGGATATGATGAAAGTGAAAGTATTACTAATCAAAGAGCATTACTATTAGACTATGTAAATAAGTTAGGAGATAAATATAAACTAATAGATATATACATAGACCAAGGATATACAGGAACAAATTTTGACAGACCTAGTTTTATAAGAATGATGCAAGACATAAACCTAAAAAAGATAAATACTGTAATAACTAAAGACTTATCTCGTTTAGGGCGTGATTACATTGAAACAGGTGAATACATAGAAAAAATATTCCCAGAAAAAAATGTTAGATATATTTCAGTAACTGATGGCATCGATACATTTGCCAAAGATAATGGAAATAATGAAATTGCACCATTTAAATCAATACTTAATGATATGTATTCAAAAGATTTATCAAAGAAAATAAGAACAGCTTTGCATACCATGCAAAAACAAGGAAAATGGGTTGCAGCAAATGCTCCATTTGGATATATGAAAGATCCAAATGATAAAAATAAATTAGTAATATGTGAAGAAGAAGCAGAAATTGTAAGAACTATCTTTAATATGGCTTTAGCAGGAAACAAGTTATATACAATAAGAGACTATCTTACGGAACACAATATGCCAACAAGAAATAAAATAAGAAAAGGGCAAGATACTTTTTGGCAGTGTAAAACGATAAAGCAAATATTGAGAAATGAAGTCTATACAGGAAGTACTGTGCAGAATAAAGTTAATAAAATAAGCTATAAAAACAAAAAGTTAAGACCTAATCCAAGAGAAGAATGGAATATAGTAGAAAACACACATACACCAATAATTGATAAACAAAGTTTTGACTTAATTCAAAAAATGGTAATAGTTCAGAAATACGACAGAAATAAGAAATCTAATTTTTTCTTATTAGATGGGCTATTATTCTGTTATGAATGTCATCACAAGATGGGAATAAGGCAAAAAACAAAGTCAAATAGATATTATATGACTTGTAATTATTATCGCAGATATTCAAAATTAAATCTATGCACATCACATGGCTTTAGTTATGATAATTTAGAAGAAGTAGTGTTAAAGAAAGTAAGAGAACTATTTTTAAATATTAATAATGAGAAAATAAAAGGTAAAATTAAAAATAGTAATTATGATAAAGATTATACAGATATACTAAAAAAGTTAAAATACGATATAGAAAAACAAGAAGATAATCTAGATATGATGTATATTGACAAATTAAATAATAATATTAGCAAAGAAATGTATGAAAGGTTATCTAATAAAATAAAAAATGAAATAAAAATTAAACAAGATAAATATAATGATATTTTAAATAACTTAGACAATGAAGAATACTATAATGATGAGAATTTAGATAAAGTAATTAAAGAATTTTTTAGTTTAAGAAAACCAACACCAGAACTTATGAAAGTTATAATAAATAAAATATATGTTCATCAAGATAAACAAATAGATATTATTTTCAATTTTAAGAAGTTAAACAATATGTAATTTTTAATATAAAATTATTTTTTTAAGTCATTACTGTCTAATTTGACTTATACCAGAAGCGGTCAGTATGTCAGATAGAGTAGTAGTTTTAAGTCAAAGACCAGCTACAGTTAAAAATATTTATACTATAGATTTTGAAATTCCAGATCGAACTCCTCTAAATTGTAGAGAAAGTCCTAAATTTAGTAAATATTTCAATACAATGTGGAAGGAGCTTGAAGAATATGACAAAGCAGCAGAAAAAATCAAATAATGCAAAACTAAATGAAGAAGTTTCTTTAAATAGAAAAACATATTTAAGAAAAATAAGAAATAGAAAAATAGCAATATTTACTGTGCAGATTTTAATATTAGTTGGCTTTATAGCTATTTGGGAACTTTTAGCTAGGGCAGATGTAATTGATAGCTTTATAACAAGTCAGCCATCAAGAATAGTAAAAACATTTTTAAATTTGTCAAATAATGATTTATTAGAACATTTAAAAATTACTTTAACTGAAACTCTTGTGGGATTTTCTTTGGGAACAATTTTAGGAGTAATTATTGCAATTATTTTATGGTGGTCGCCATTTATATCTAAAGTAGCAGAGCCATATTTAGTAATACTAAATAGCTTGCCTAAAGTTGCACTTGGTCCAATAATAATAGTTTGGGTTGGAGCAGGAATGCCAGCTATAATTGTAATGGCAGTGGCAATTTCTCTTATTGTAACAATATTAGATATATTAAATGGACTTATAAATACTGATAAAGAGAAAATAAAAATGGCTAAAACTTTTAATGCAAGTAAATTACAGATACTTACTAAAATAGTAATTCCAGCTAATATTTCAACATTGTTTAATACTTTAAAAGTAAATATTGGATTATCTCTAGTTGGAGTTATATCAGGGGAATTTCTTGTATCTAAAGGAGGTCTTGGATATTTAATTGTCTATGGAGGTCAGGTATTTAAGTTAGACTTAGTAATGACAAGTGTAATTATTTTAGGAATAGTAGCAGCTTTAATGTACGAAGGAATAGAAATTTTGCGTAGGAAAATAGTTAAGTAACAAAAGATATGGTTTATAGGTAAAACCTTAAAAACCTAAATTTGATATATAAGGAGAGTATGATAATTATTATCATACGAAAATATAATGAAAAAAATAATGATACCGGCAATAATTGCATTAGTTATAATTGTTGCCATAATAGTAGGTGTAATAATCTCAGGACAAAATTCTACTGATCAAGTAGGAGAAGTAAGTACAGAAAAAGAAATACAAAAGGTAAGATTAAATGAAGTTACACATTCTATTTTTTATGCACCATTGTATGCAGCAATATCAAATGGATACTTTGAAGATGAAGGAATAGAGCTAGAGCTAACAAATGGTGGTGGAGCAGATAATGTTATGACTGCAATATTAGCTGGTCAAAGTGATATTGGACTATGTGGTCCAGAGGCATCAATTTATGTATATAACGAAGGTAGAGAAGACTATGTAGAAGTATTTGCTCAACTTACAAAAAGAGACGGTTCTTTCTTAGTTGCTAAAGATCCAACAGATAATTTCTCTTGGCAAGATTTAAAAGGAAAAACTGTAATTCCTGGTAGAAAAGGTGGAGTTCCTTACATGACTTTTGAATGGATATTAAAACAAAATGGAATAAATCCACAAACAGATTTAGTGTTAGATGATAGTATCAAATTTGACTTAATGGCAGGAGCATTTGCAGCTGGAGATGCTGAGTATGTTACTTTATTTGAACCAACAGCATCTATGACAGAAGAAGCGGGAGCAGGATATGTTGTAGCATCAGTCGGAGAGGCATCTGGTGATATTCCTTATACAGCATATTGTGCTAAAAAGAGTTATATTGCAAAAAATAGTGATATGATAGAAGGATTTACTAGAGCAACTTATAAAGGTCAAGTATGGGTAAAAGAACATACAGCTAAAGAAGTTGCAGAGGCAATAGTTGATTTCTTCCCAGATACAACAGTAGAATCTTTAGAAACATCAGTACAAAGTTATAAAGATATTGAAGCTTGGAACTTAAATCCTATACTAACAAAAGAATCATTTGATAAACTACAAATGATTATGACAGAAGCTGGAGAATTAGAATCTCAAGCACCTTATGAAAAAATAGTAAACAATAGTTATGCTGAAAAAGTTGTAAATGAAAAATAACAAATTAAAGTAAAATCCTCCTAAATGGAGGATTTTATTGTGAAATATATTGACAATACATGGTAAATATTGTAAAATAATGACACCTTTCACTTAAAGGTAGAAAGGAGGTGGCTGTTTATGACTTCAATCGATCTTATTTGGAAATTGATTCAGATGCTTTTAGCAGAAAAATCAAAAGCCAAAGAAGATAAAAAGAAAGACTAGTATTTAATACATAGTCGAAACAAGGTGGTTCTGAGAAAGCTACCTTGTTTTTTTAATAAAAAAAGTCTGTGCACTGAGAATACACAGACAGGTGTTGCATATGACATCAATCGATTAAGTTATAATTATAATAACATAAAATTTACCAAAAGTCAACTAAAATTAAACAAATTTTTTCGCTTTTTTAAGGACTTGTCTAAAGTACAAAAATATGTTATTATAATAAGTAGATTTTATTTATAAGGGCAAGATAAAACCTTAGAAAGAATGTGATTAATTATGCCAAACATAAATGATTATATAAAATGGAGAGGGGACCTTACTTTTGAAGCAAGTCCATTAAATGAAATTGATAATATGATATTATCAAGATTTTCTTATCTTCCATTTAATAAAATTAGTTTAAAAGATAAAGAAACTATAGGAAGTGTAGTAAAAAGATTAAGTAAATTTGGAGTAGAGGAATTTAATATTGAGGGAGATAAGCCCCTAGTTGATAATTTGAATAACTGCATAAGATTTAAAGATTTAACTTTAACTGACTATGTAGAAGATACAGATTTAAAATTAGAAGAACAGTTTGCAGCCATAACTATACACTTAAATGATAAAGAAATGTATGTATCTTTTTGTGGTACTGATAATAGTTTAGTTGGATGGAAGGAAGACTTTAATTTAAGTTTTATGCAAAATATTCCTTCTCAATTAGCAGGTGTAAAATATTTAAAAGAAATATCTCATAAATATAATAAGAAAATTCATATAGGAGGGCACTCTAAGGGAGGAAATATTGCAGTTTATTCTGCTATATTTGCTGGAAAAGAAGTTCAAAATAAAATAATAGATATAACAAATCACGATGGACCGGGATTTGATGAAACAATAATTGGAACAGAAGAATATAAAAGAATATTAAATAAGATATATACATATATTCCACAATCTTCAATAATAGGAAGATTATTAGAGCATGAAGAAAAATATAAAGTTGTAAAAAGTATTGAAAAAGGTGTAATGCAGCATGATATATATTCTTGGCAGGTGCAAGGTACTAAGATTATTCAAATGAAGGAAGTTACAAATGGTAGTGAACTTATAAATAGAACAATTAAAAATTGGTTAAAAGAAACTACTCCTGACCAGAGAAAAAATGTTATTGATATTTTGTATAAAGTTATAGAGTCAACAAATGCTGTTACAATGAGAGAAATATCATCTGCAAGAATGAAGAGTGCAGCTAAAATGTTAAAATCATATAGAAACATAGATGAAAAAGATAGAAAGATGATAAATAAAGTTTTTGTTGGGCTTGGTATGGCTGCAAAAGAGAGTATAAAGGGAGATTTCCAAGAGTAAAAATACATATAAAATAAAAACAAGAACATAATGAAAAAGAGTAAAAACATAAAAATAAAAAGCAAGAAAATAAAAAATTAAGGAGGATGTAAATGTTACAAGCTACAGGAGTTTCAGTAAGATTTGGAAAGAGAGTTTTATATGAAGATGTTAATATAAAATTTTCTAAAGGTTGTTGTTATGGAATAATAGGAGCAAATGGAACAGGTAAATCAACTTTTTTAAAAGTTTTATCAGGAGAAATAGAGCCAAGTAAAGGGGAAGTTTCTAAAGATAAGCTTGAAAGAATATCTGTATTAAACCAGAACCACTTTGCTTTTGAAGAATATACAGTTATTGATACTGTTATAATGGGAAATAAAGAGTTATATGATATTAAAACAGAAAAAGATAAAATATATGCAAAACCTGATTTTAATGAGGAAGATGGTATGAAAGCTGCAAAACTTGAAGAAAGATTTGCAGAACTTGATGGATGGAATGCTGAAAGTTCAGCGGAGAGTTTGCTTAATGATTTAGGTATATCTCCAGAAAAACATTATAAGTTAATGAGTGAATTAGAAGCAAGAGATAAAGTAAAAGTACTTTTAGCACAAGCTTTATTTGGCAATCCAGACATATTACTTCTTGATGAACCAACTAACGATTTAGATTTAAAAGCTATATCTTGGCTTGAAGAATTTTTGATTAACTTTGAAAACACAGTAATAGTAGTATCACATGATAGATATTTTTTAAATAAAGTATGTACTCATATTTGTGATGTTGATTTTGGAGAGATAAAAATATATCCAGGGAATTATGATTTCTGGTATGAATCTAGCCAATTATTGCAAAAACAGATGAGAGAACAAAATAAAAAGAAAGAAGAAAAAATAAAAGAATTACAAGATTTTATAGCAAGATTTAGTGCAAATGCATCAAAATCAAAACAAGCTACATCAAGAAAAAAATCTTTAGAGAAGATTCAATTAGATGAAATAAAACCTTCTGCAAGAAAATATCCATATGTTGACTTCAAACCAGATAGATTACCAGGAAATGAAATATTAGAAGTTAAAAATATTAGTAAAACAATAAATGGGGAAAAGGTATTAGATAATATTTCTTTTAAAGTAAAAGATAAAGATAAAATTGCAGTACTTGCTGAAAATGAAAATGCAATTACAGTATTATTTCAAATATTATCAGGAGAAATGGAGCCTGATTCTGGTGAAATAAAGTGGGGAACTACTATTACTAATAGTTACTTTCCAAAAGATAATAACTACTTATTTAGTGGAAAAGAGAGTATAACAGATTGGCTTAGACAATATTCAAAAGATCCAGATGAAACATATGTTAGAAGCTTTTTAGGAAGAATGTTATTCTCTGGAGAAGAAGCCTTAAAATCAGTAAATGTACTATCAGGAGGGGAAAAAGTAAGATGTGTTTTATCTAAAATAATGCTTTCAGGTGCAAACTTTCTAATATTAGATGAACCAACAAATCACTTGGATATGGAATCAATCACAGCTTTAAATGAGGGAATGAAAAAATTTACTGGAAATTTAATCTTTACATCACATGACCATCAATTAACGGAAACTGTTGCAAATAGAATTTTGGATATAAAGAAAGATGGATTGGTAGACAAAGAAACAACTTATAATGAATATTTAGGATTAGAATAATATAGTTACTATTCACAGTTATTATTAAAACGCATAAATATAGTTATTTTCGAAAAAGCCTTGGCCGCTACCAAGCGAAGCGCGCTGGAGCAGCAACCTTTAGGTTGCGTTGCGACAACAAGGCTTGAGAAAATAACTATATTTATGTGATTAACCTATATTGCTGTGAATAGTAATTTTAGCCTTTATATTTTTTCTGAATCTCTTCAACATCTTTATAATCATTTTTCAAAATATCTAAAAATAATTTCGCTATTTCAGGGTCAAATTGTGTTCCAGAACATTTTTCTATTTCAGCCTTTACAAAGTCTAAACTTAAAGCATCTCTATAAGTTCTTTTAGATGTCATTGCATCAAAAGTATCTGCTACAGCAGTGATTCTAGCAACTAAAGGAATGTTGTCGCCTTTTAGCTGGCTAGGATATCCTTTACCATCAAATCTTTCATGATGGTGCATTACTATAGGAATGATATCTTTAAATATTTCTGCATCACCCAAAATATGAGCACCAATTGATGGATGATTTTTTATTTGAGAATATTCTTCATCATCAAGTTTTGTTTCTTTAAGTAGGATACTATCTGGAATACCAATTTTACCAATATCATGGAAAAGACCACCAATTTTTAAAATATGCAAAGTGTCTTCGTCTAATTTCATCTTTGTTCCAATCAAAACAGAATACTCTGAAACTCTATCTGAATGTCCTCTAGTATAAGGGTCTTTGGCTTCAACTGTATATCTTAAAATTTCAATTGTATCTAAATATGCTTTTTCAAGTTCTTCGTTTTTATCTTTAAGCTCATCATTTATTTTGCTTATTATATGCATTTGATCAACTGATTTTAGTCCAGATTCTATTAAAAGAAGTAACTGATCAAAATTATTACTCTTTTCACAATAGCCTTGAATATCAAGTTGCTTTAAAGTTTGAAGAGGAGGAGCTAAGTCCTTGTGACCTGTTAAAAGTAATATGTATAAATCTCTATCAAATTTTCTAATTTCACTAACAACTTGGTCACCATGAAGAGGGTCCATAATAAAGTCTAGTAGTAATAAATCAAATTTTTCAGATTTCAACTTATCAATGGCGTCTAATGGATTACTAAAAGTGACTAAATCATATCCTGCTCTTTTTAAAACAACTTTTAAAGAATCTAAAATTCCTCCATCATCATCGACAGCCATTATCTTATATGGAGAAGTGACTGTTTCTTGCATATACTTTCTCATACTAAAAATCCACCTTTCTTCGCTTCGCTCAGAATCCGCACTTCAAGGATTTGCAGAGCAAATCCTCGAAGCTGCGATGCTAAGGAACGATTTTACGCTTCGCTCAGAATCCGCACTTCAATGATTTACTTCGTAAATCCTCGAAGCTGCGATGCTAAGGAATGATTATTTACTTGGTATAGTTATATTAAATGTAGTACCAACACCAACTTTAGATGTAAAAGTCATATCACCTTTAAAATGTCCTTTTATAGTAGAGTATGACATAAATAGTCCAAGCCCTGTACCATTGCGTCCTTTTGTAGTAACCATTTTTGTAAACAATTTATCTTGAACATCTTTAGGAATACCACAACCATGATCTATTACAGATATAATAATATTGCCATTCTTTTTATCTATAAGTAAATCAATTACATTATTAGGTTTACCACCATAAGATTGAATTGCATTAGATATTAAATTGTTTACAACTTGAACTAAACTGTTGATATTACCAACTAATTTAGAATCATCACTAATTTTATTTACAACATTTAAAGTGATAAATGCTTTCTTTAATTCATGTTTCATTAAAATATTGATTCTACCTAGTAGTTCTTTAATAGTAAAAATAGAAGAAACATCATTATTCATATTAACAGTCTGTCCTTTAACAGCTGTAATAATATCAGACATATATGTATCATAAGAATCAACTTTTTCAACCCATTCAGACATATCTTTTGCAATGGCATGGTGATCTTCTTTTGTAACTTCTGGGTCGTCTATGGAAGCATCATATTCTTTAATTAAATCTTTCATACCCTCCATAGCTCCAGCAATGGACATAATAGGTGTTTTTAAGTTATGAGCAATACCACCAATCATTTGACCAAGGGAAGCCAAACGTTCTCTTTCCATTAAAGTATCCTGATTTTGCTTTAATGCTTCCATATCCAAAATATGTTGAGTAGTATCTTTAAATAAAATAAGTATGCCAATACATTGTTTATCCTCAAAAATACCACTAATTTCAATATTAAAATATCTAGAGTCATCTTTTAATTTAGCATCTACTTGATATATCTTATTATGCTTTTGAGCATTTAATAAATAATTTCCGATGTTTTTATTTTTAATTATTATTTTATTTGAAAAATTTAATTCATCGAAGTTTTTACCAACTATATCATCCTTTTTAACATTAAATGTATCTTCAAAAGATTTATTACAATCAGATACCTCATAATCTTTATTTAAAACTAAGTATAAATCAGACATTTGATTAACAATTTTCTTTAAAGCTATAGAAGAAACATTCAAAAAGTCGTATTTAAAAATTGCAATAGCTATTAAAATAAGTGTTGCTAAAAATGATATAGGAGTTACATATATATTCATTTTAAGAATTGTCATACCAGTAATATTTACTATTATTGGAATCAAAGCTCCTAGTGATATAAGTACAGATTGCTTAGAAAATGCACCAGCTGATTTTATAGAGTTTTTTAATAAGAAATATATATCAACAGCAAATAATCCATAAGTATACAATGAATGTACTAGAAAATATGGACCAAATATAGCTTCATCAGGATTTATTGAGTAATATTTATAAAATAATCCGTGGATTGAATTTGTCCATAATATAAATATAGTAAGAAGAGGTACAATCATTACAATATTATATCTTTTTTTCTTTCTAAAATTAGTTCCAGCAGTAAGAGAAACTGATACAAAGAAAAGCGCAACAGGGAGCAAAGCTATAAAAATATATATAAAATAATCTACATATAGTGGGTTTATATCAGTGTAATTGATGACTAAAATTTGAATAACCAAGAAGATACACCAAAATGCCATGCACAAAATTGTATATGTAAAATAATGACCTACAGCTAATTTTTTAGATGATTTAGTTTTAATAATGTAGAGCATTATTAGTTCAATGATGACAGTTATTATTAATCCAATAAAAAACCCTAAATATTTAAATTCTTGCATCAATTTTCTCCTTTGTTCATTTATAATCGTTGATATGAAATTTAACATTTCAGCAACAGTTTATTTTAGCATATATAATTGTTAATACGAAATCAAAGATTGTTAAGAATCTTTCTAATATAATCTATATCAATATCTGGCCAACTAAAGTCAGCATTTTCTAAATATCTTAAAGTAAATTTATTTGTAATAATTAAATTTGTTCTATAAACTAAGTTATTGTCGCTATCTAAATCATTTAAAAGAATATTTACCTTGTCAGATTTAGAATTATCAAACAACCACTTTTTTAGTTTCTTCTTAAAGGTATTTTCATCTACAATTTTAACACTAATATTTAAATTAGACAAGATATTATACAAATCATTTATATATAAATGTTTATTGTTATATAAATGTAAAACTGTATATGGTTTAGTGTAATATTTCATACATAGAACAATAGCTTCTGCAACTTTATCAACAGGAGTAAATTCAACATAGTTGCTCATCATAGTATCAGGCATCATTCCTAAAGCCATAAAAGCTTTAAGTCTATTTAAGAAGGCATTATCATCACTATTTTCTTGGAATTTACCATCAGTATATCTGTTAGTAATATTACCAATTCTAAAAATCATACCTTTTAATTTATTATGAGATATTTCTTCTAAAATAAGCTTTTCTGCTTCAAACTTACTTCTAACATAAACATTATCCAAAGACTGTTTAATAAATAATTTTTTCTCACCAAAATAAACTTTTTTATTTGGGTTATAACTTGAAGCAAGAGATGTCATAGTATTTCCAGAAACACTTATTGTAGATGTTTGGAAAAATTCCTTATCATATTTTTCACAAAATGAAATTATATTTTTTACACCAGTAACATTTATCTTTTCAAAATCTTTATAATCTCCATAATGCTTAACAAGCGCAGCGCAGTTAATAACGTGTGTAACATTGTTTCCTAGAAAATCATATTGGTCATCTGATAGTCCAAAATTATCAACAGTAATATCACCATTTAAAACAAAGATTCTTGTTCCAAATAAATTACTTAAATCACTACCAAAATAATATTTAAACTTATTTTTTAATTTGTTTTCAGAAGAAGTACTTGGATCTTCTCTAATTAAGCAATAAATTTTTATATCATCTATTTTTAAAAGTTCTGCTAAAGTATGAATACCTAAAAATCCAGTAGAACCTAATAAAAGAACATCTTTTAAATCACGTCTGTTAAATTTTAATTTCTTAATGTATGCATTTTTACTTAAAAGTTTATTTATTTCTTTAAAATCTTTATTTTTGTATACTGCAATTTTTTCTTCTTTTTGATTTTCTATAAATTCAGCTAAACTTCTAATAGTGTTATTTTTAAATATATCTCCATAGTTTAGATTATAGCCGATTTTCATGAGTTCTAATTGCAATTTAAGAGCACATAAAGAATCTCCACCAATATCAAAGAAATTATCTTCTACACTAATTTTTTCAAGAGAAAGTATTGATTTCCAAATCTTTAATATCTTCTTTTCTAAAGATGTTTTAGCATTGATGATTTCTTTTTCTTCAATAACAGGGTCAGGTAAAAATTTTCTATCAATTTTTCCATTAGGTGTGTATGTAAAATTCTTAATTTGTATTAAGTAGGTAGGAACCATATAATTAGGAAGTTTTTTAGCAAGACTATTTTTTAGAAGTGATATAGATACTCTACCACTAGATGTAAAGTAACCACATAAAATATCTCTACCATTAACATTTTTTACAGTAACAACTGTGTCTACAATTCCACGATATGCACGAATATTATTTTCAATTTCCAAAAGCTCAATTCTTAGCCCACGTACTTTAACTTGAAAATCAGTTCTTCCTAGACATTCTAATTCACCATTAGGTAGTAATTTTACTAAATCACCAGTATCATAAATTCTCTCACCATTGTAATCAATATATTTTTCAGCAGTTATTTCAGGTCTATTTAGATAGCCAACTGTCATTCCAGCACCGCCTATAAATAACTTACCGGGAACATTGCAAGGTACAGGATTTAAGTCATTATCTAAAACATAAATTGATGTATTTCCTAAAGGAGTACCAATAGTAATTTTCTCTCTTGTAGAAGTTAACTCTTTTAGTGTAGAACCAACTGTAGTTTCAGTAGGTCCATACATATTATAAACTTTAGACTTAGTAACACTCTTGATTCTCTTATATAAATCTAAAGGAAAAGCTTCGCCAATAAGAGATATAACTTCTAAATTATTTAGATATTCTAAGTTATCAGTCATTAAGAAATTAAACTTAGAAGGAGTTGTTTGAATTACTTGAACATTGTGCTTTAAACATAATTTATTCAAAAGCACAGGGTTATTTTGCTGATTATTATTAGCCAAAACTACCTTCATTCCTGTACATAAAGGAAGTAAGCTTTCAAATACAAATATATCAAAACACATAGTTGTAATGTTTACTATAGTTTTTCCTTTAAGAGGCATTCTATCTAAACAGCTATAAATAAAGTTTACAACACCAAGCTGTTTAATAAGTACTCCTTTAGGTCTTCCAGTAGAACCAGAGGTATATATTAGATAAGCAATATCTTCTGGTTTAGAGTTCGTTTTAAATTCTTTATAATCATCATATACTGCAGAATCATCAACATTTATAGATTTTATTCCAAATTTATTATTGATAGAACTTTCAGTAAGTAGTAATTTTACGTGACTATCATCAATAATGTATTTAATTCTATCTTCTGGATAAGTAGGGTCAATAGGAAGATATCCTGCTCCAACTTTAAGTGCAGCCAAAATTGATATAATAAGTTCAGATCTTCTATTCATCATAATACCAATTACTTTATACTTATCTGAAGAAATTTCGTTTTTAAATACAGACATATTTTTAATGTAATTAGCTAATTTATTAACCTTTTTTTCAAGTTGCTTATAAGTATATTTTTCATTTTCAAAAACAAGTGCAATATCATCAGGAGTTTCTTTAACCTGTTTTTCAAATAAATCAATTATTGTTAAATTTCTATCAAAGTCAAGTCTTGGATATATATTAGGAACTTCAGATAACATTTGTATTTTTGAAATTCTTATATCTGGAGTTTCTAATACAGTGCTTACAATATTTTTAAAACAATCTAGCATGCAAGTCATAAATTCTTTTCCAAACAATTTAGTAGCATACTCTAAACGTACATTATAAGCATCACTAGAAGGAGTTACCTCAAGAGAAAAATCAAACTTAGATGTATGATTATCAGGGATAACATATTCAGTATTTAACCCTTCTAAATCAAGTTTAGGAAGCCCACCACTTTCATAAATAAACATTACATCAAAAAGAGGTCTTCTACTATTATCTCTTGTGATATCAACATTTTTAATAAGCTCATCAAATGGATATGTTTGATGTGCAAAACTACTTAAACAATTAGACTTTACTTGATTTGCAAAATCAATAAATGAGTTTGCAGGTTGTATACTTTGTCTTAATGCTAATGTATTTACAAACATACCAATTACATCAGAATAATTTTGATTTTTTCTACCAATAACAGGAGTACCAACCACAATATCAGTTTGCATTGTATATTTATAAAGTAAACAATAATAGCAAGATAGCAAAAACATATATGGTGTAATTCCATATTTTTTACAAAAATCATTTATTTTATCTGTGTTTTCAATTTTAGAAAAAATACTTTCTCCATCTTCAGATATAGTATTAGTACGTTCATATTCAGTAGGCATATTAAGTAAAGGCACATTAGAATCAAACTTTGATAGCCAATATTCCTTATCTTTTTCACTTATATTTTCGTTCATAGTATAAGTGATGTAATTATATTTCTTCTTAAGATTGCTTTTTCCATTATATAAATCACAAAGCTCTTTAGCAAAAATAGCAATTGATGAACCATCACAAATAATATGGTGAATATCAATCTGCAAAAGGGCTTTACCATTAAATTTATTTAACTCAGCATGTAATAAAGGAGCTGTTTCTAAATCAAATGGTTGTACAAAATCATCATTCTTTTTATTAGTAACTTTTAGCTTAAAATCTATTTTATCAGTAACTTTTTGATAAACATCATTATCTTTTAAAACAAAAGATGTTCTAAAAGAAGGATTTAAATTTATAATAGTATTAAGTGCATCTTCTAATTTCTTTACATCAGGAACTTTATCAAACATTATTCCAAAAGGAGTATTGTAAGATAAAGGATTATCTGACATATTAACAGTATAATAAATACTTCTTTGGTTTGATGATACAGGATATAGTTCATCAGGCTTTATATCTATTATTTGCTCATCATTTTCTTCATTCAATGAATCAAGTTTTTTATCTTTTTTTGAATGTAAAGAATGAACACGTTCCTCATTTAATGAATCAGTATTTTTACTTGCATCCAATGAATCAGAACCATCATTTTCTTCCAAAGAATCAATATATTTTGCTAATTCGCTTATAGTAGGATATTCAAAAATATCTTTAATCTCAATTTTTACATTTAGTTTACTATAAATATCAGAAACAAGTCTAATACTACCAAGAGAATCTCCACCTAATTCAAAGAAATCGCTTTTGGTACTTATTTTACTTAAATTTAAAACTTTACTCCATATTTTTTCTAGAGCCTTTTCAGTATCTGAACTACTTTTTATAAAATCAGTATCTGTTATTTCTATTTCAGGTAAAAGCTTAGTATCTATTTTTCCATTTAGTGTAATAGGAAACTTATCCATAAACACAATATGTGAAGGTACCATATAATTAGGAAGTTTACTAGACAAAGCTTTCTTTATTTTTGTTTCAGTAACACTATCATCTGAAACAATAACATATGAACAAATACAGTCAATATTGTTAACTTTTTTTATAATAGAAACGGCATTACTTATATATTTTAAGTTAATCAATTTTTCTGTAATTTCATTAAGTTCAATTCTTAATCCATGAAGTTTAATTTGATTATCTTTTCTACCATAATAAACTAAATCCAAGTTAGGAGTAAGTTTAGCAATATCTCCAGTTCTATAAGTTCCATTAAACTTAGATTTATTTATATATCCAAGACCAACACCATCACCCTTAATTACTAGTTCTCCGTGGAACACCAATAGGTAAGATATTACTATCTTTATTCATAATATATAATTTTACATTTAAATAAGGAGTTCCAATAGTAATATCATTTTCATCTAAAACTAACTTATTTGATGAACAAGCACAACATTCAGAAGGACCATATCCATTATGAATATCAGCATTTGTAGCTTCTTTAAGCTTTCTATATAAACTAGGCTTTAAAACTTCACCACCTAATTGAATAACTTTTACATTTCTTAAACACTCTGATTCGTCTAAAAGAAGCGAGATTTTAGAAGGTGTGCTTACTAAAAAATCAATGTTATAATTTTGTATTAACTTGCTTGTAAAAGCAGGAATTTTCTGTTCTTCTTCATCTGCTAAAACTACAGTTTTACCAGAAAGAATTGAAAGAAAATTCTCAACCATAAACATATCAAAAGCAACTGTACTTGTGCTTAAATACATTTCACATTTATTAGTATGTAAAATTTCCTTAAAACTATTAACTAAGTTTATAACACTAAGTCTTCTAAGCTCGACACCCTTAGGGGTTCCAGTCGAACCAGATGTATATATAACGCAAAATCTATCTTCATTAGAACTTTTTATTTTTGGAAGCTTATCGCTTGAAGAATTACTTTCTTTAATATCAATAGTCTCATAATTTAGATTTAAATCAGTAATAACAAAAGGAGATTTAGCATTTGATAGCATGTAATTTATTCTATCTTTAGGAAGACTAGGGTCAATTAACATGTATGATGCGCCAGTTTTTAAAACTCCCCACATAGCAATATGAATGTCAAATGAACGATTAAGCATTATACCAATTACATCATCTTTTTTTACACCTTTTGATAAAAGTAAATTTGCAAGTTTATTAGACTGCTCATCTAACTCTTTATATGTATATTTATTACCTTTAAAAATTACAGCAGTTTTATCTTTATTTCTTTTTACTTGTTTTTCAAATATATCAACTATTGAAGAATTTTTATTATATTTATAATCTGTATCATTAAATTTATTTATTAGCTTTTCTTCTTTTTTTGTAATTACAGGAATGTCCCTAACAACTGGATTATCAAGAGCTAATTCTGCCATATTTATAATTCTAGAATGTAAATTTAAAATATCATCTTTAGTAAATTTATTTGTTTGATAATTATAGTAAATGCTTACAGTTCCACTATCATCCATATCATAGAAATGTGCTTCAATAGGATTTGAAACTTTTTCATTAGAAAGCCATTTTGATGTAAAAGGAACATCACATGAATTTTTATTATCTTTTGCATTTTGATAAGATAAAACAAAATCATATAGATTTTCACTAATATCATGTTTTTCTTTAATATGTTCCAATAGTTTTAAATAAGGATATTTTTGATGTCTAAAAACTGCAGTTTGATTAGCCAATACTTGTTTCAAAAAGTCTGAAAAATTAAGAGAAGAATCTATATCAACTTTAAAAGGAACAGTACTTACAAACATTCCAGCTAACTGTTTCTCATTAAAATTTGAACGATTAAGTACAGGAGTACCACATAAAGCTTGATTTGAATCATTTATTTTTGCAAGATATAACAAATAAATTGTCATAAAGAAAGTATAGACTGAAGCACCATTTTCCTTACAAAAGCTAGAGATTTTTTCATATAGTTTTTTATCAATATTACAAATCTCTCTTGCACCCATACAGTCATACATAGGCAAAACATTTTTCTTTTCATCTTTATAAATATATGTTAAGCTAGGTTCTTTTTCAAAAGAGCCTTCCCAAAATTCTTTATCTTTTAAATATTTATTAGAATTTAAATAATTTTCTGAATTAAGTACATATTCTGAATAACGTGGATAATCTTTAAAATCTTTGTTACCTTTTAGTAATGAAGAATATATTTCCATAAGTCTTGAGATTACTAACCCCATGGTCCAAGCGTCACTAACTAAGTGATGGAAAACGCCAATTAACCCACCTTTACCATTTGGAAGTCTATAAGATGTAAATCTAAATAATCTGGAATCCATAACCTCAAAAGGTTCATTTAGCAAGCTCAAGCTTAGTGAATTTGCTTCATCCATATCTTTTACGTCTACACATTCTACTTTAAATTTCTCATATTCTGCTTCGTATTGATAAACTGTATCTTCTTTTAAAATAAAGTGATATTTTATACTGTCAGTATGTTTAACATATAAATTAGCAGTTTTTTCTAACAAGTCAAAATCGACATTCTGGTCAATATAAATATAACCACAAATGTTGTTAACACTACTTCCAGAGTAGAACATCTCCGTATTCCATATATTTTTCTGCTGTTCTGTCAAAGGTAAAAGATTCTCCATATATTTAACATCCTCCCATTTAGGGTTTATAATATAAGCGTATTATATAAAAAAAAATAAAAAAATGTCAATGGGGACGGAGATTTTTGACAATATGAAATAAAAAAAATTTTTTTATACGAAAAACTATAAAACTATTGACTAATTTTGGCAATTATTATATAATAACGTTAATTGAAACTTTACAAATAGTTAACGAAAAACTATAATAAATAAAAAAGAAAGGAGAACGAGTATGTCAAAAAAGGAAATTGACAATATTTCAGCAGAAGATGAATATATGGAATATTGGGAAAATGAAGGTACTATGAAGGCAAAAGAAAATTCTATGTATATAAACTTATGCAAAGCAAAAGAAGAAAAATATAATATGATAATAGAATTAACTGTCCCATGGCAGAGAAAATTAGTAGCAGGTTTAATTGATGAGATAAAAAGTATTGAAAATGCTCGTTCTTCTATTGAAATGGAAAATACAGTTAAGTTAATTTACAATAATAATAAAGAATTAGCAAATAGAAAATAAATTGAAGTCAAGATGCAAAGAGAGTATCTTTTTGCATCTTGTTGTACGTATTAAAAGCGAAAGTTATATATTTTTGTTAAAGTTAACTTACGATACATCTTCATCATTAATAACATCACTTAAATTCTCTAACTTTATATCTAAAATATTACATATTGCAATTAGTTCAAAATCTTTAATGATTTTCATCTGTTTCTCTATTCTATAAAGTTCATCTCCTGAGATGGGAATATCAATTAAATCTAATTCTCTAGACAAATCAGACCTAGAAAGACCTTTTTGCTTTCTATATTTTTCGATTAAACTACCATAGGCATTACTTTTTCCTTTAAATTTTTTCATATTTTACCTCAATAATAAAATCTTTTATTGATTTTATAATATTTAATATGATAAAATTTAGTATGAAACGTACTAAATTGAAAATAAAGGAGAAAAAAATGAAAGAGTCGGGAATAATAAGAAATTCAGATGAATTATGTAGAATTGTCATACCAAAAGAAATGAGAGATAAACTTGAAATTAAAGATAAAAGTTATGTTATTCTATATCAAAGAGGAAAAGAAATTCTTATAAATAAATATGATGATTCATGTGTGTTTTGCGGAAAAAAGACAGGATTAACGGAATACAAAGATAAATTTGTATGTAAAAAATGTATTAGTGAATTAAAAGAAAAACAGTAATCTTGAAAGCGTACAATAAATATAATACGCTTTTTTAGTTTTAATACAACTCTTATATTGAATTTGCAACAGGATATTATCTTTATAGAGATGGTATGAGATGGTTTTGAAATAACTGCGAACCTAACCTTAACTCTAAAACATTATAACAAATAAAGCTGACTCAAATGAGCCAGCTTTTAATAAAAAGTATTACTATTTTTCTAAAAGCATATCTAAAGTTTCATTATAGAAAGGAAGCCAATCTTGCCTTGTCGTGTCTGTAAGTGTAACATCTTCATCTGTAACATTTCCAACAGTCCATTTATATTGATAATCCCAAGTAAAATCTTCCTCATTACTTTTTTCTCTTATTATTAACATAGTATCTTTTTCTATCCACATTTCAATCCACTGAGTTTTTTCATTATTAGCATAATCTTTTATTAAATAACATTCTTTTCCATTATATACATCATCTGTAATTTCAAGATTTGTCAAATCTTCATCACTTAAATTATAGAAATAATTTAAAAATGTAACATAATTATTATCATCAGATAATTTTTTAACTCCTAAAGCCCACGATCCTCTGGAAATTTTACCGGATTTGTAATAAGTTATTTCTATAGACCTGTATCTACCACCTTCAATTTTACCATATTCAACATCGTCGTGTTCTGGATTACCATCTTGAATATCAGTTCTTACTCTCTTAAATTTTCCATCTTTATAATAGAATGCCATATGCTTTTCATAACCATAATAATATGGCCTATATCTTACATCACCATAATCTGCTTCATATAAAAAATTATTACTATGTATTATTTCATCGTATTTTTCATAAGCAGTAAGTATAATGTTGTAATTATAATTAAATTTATTATAATTTTTTATACGAACACACCAAAAAAGGACTAATACTAATATAATAAAAATTATTAGAATATACACAATACTTGTTAATAGCTTAATTTTTCGGTTATATTTTTTTAAATAATTAATATCATGTTTTTCATTGTTTTTATCTTGCTTTTTTTCTATAATGTCGTCTTTTTTTAGCTCCTCTAAGACCTTTTTACAATCTTTACATTTTTCAATATGTGTTTCAATGAATTCATTTGTTGCACTACTTAATGTATTTTCTACATAATTAGGCAATATATCTTTAACAATTTCACATTCATTTTTAATCATTTTTTATATCCTCCTTTAATTTTATTTTTCCTCTATGGAAAGTTATTCTAGCCCATTCTTCTGTTTTTCCTAAAATTTCTCCTATTTCTTTAAAAGAAAGTTCACCTTTAATTCTCAATAAAACCACTTCTTTTGTTATTTCATCCAATTTATGTATTCCTTTATATAAACTTATTAACTCGTTTCTAGTTTCAATGTCATTTTCAAAATTACTATCTAGCAACAAGCTATTTATATAATTATCATCACTATCAAGAGAAATTGTTTTTAACTTTTTTTCTTTTCTTAAATAATCTATCCAGACATTTTTAGCAATCTGACATAGCCAATTACTAATTTTACTTTCACCCTTAAAATTATTAACACCTTTTATTGCTTTATAAAATGTTTCTTGTGTAAGTTCTTCTGCAATTTCATCATTGCCACAAAGACTCTTTAGACAGCTAAATACAAGGCGAGAATACTTTTTATAAAGTTCCTCCATTATTATGTTCCTCCTACATATATAGACGTAAAAAGATAAATTTCGTTTCAAAAAATTTAATATTTTTTTAATAAAAAAGCTGACTCAAATGAGCCAGTCTTATTTAGTTCAATTATATGAACTTCTATTTCATCTGTCAAGACTCCTTTTTAATATTTTTATTGACAAATATTACCGTTTGCCAATAAAAAATAAAGTTATTAGCAAAAAAGATAAATTTAAAATAAAGTTGATATTGACATTAAAATATAGTTAATATAGCATATAGTTAAAATACATTACAATAAAATTTAATCACATAAATATAAAAAGAAATATTACAAATTTATTACAATTTAAATATTTAAATAAATCTGTTGATATTTTAATTTTTTAAGTTTATAATTGTAACATAATGAAAAAGCAAAATAGATTGGAGAAACAAATGAAAAAGCTTGAAAGCCTTGAGGCTGTACACACACACACACACACACACACAAGTAATTTAATAAATAAAATAATAAACATAGATAAAATGGCTATGTGTTTTAGTAAATTCTAAAATGCATGGCTTTTTAATGTGCAAAAATAACTATATTTTTAGTAAAAAAAATAAATATAAAAATAAAAAATCCAAGGAGGTAAACAAATGAAAAATTTAGCAAAAGCAAGAAATGAGGGAGGAATTACGCTTATAGCGCTTGTCGTAACCATAATAATTTTGTTAGTGCTAGCAGGAGTGACCCTAAATCTAGCATTAGAAGATGGAGGATTAATAAATACAGCGAAAAAAGGGATAGAAGAATATGATAAAGCAAGTCAAAAGGAAAAAGAAGAATTAACTGGTGCAGCGGGAATGATACAAAACTTAATAGATGGAGTAAATGGAGGAACAACACCAACAACACCAGAAGGACAAAAAACGGTAGTAACAACAGTAACAGAAATAACAGAAGAAACCGTACACGGAGAAGACAGTTTAGGAAATCCAGTAGTAATACCAGGAGGATTCAAATTTGCAGGACAGCCAACAGATACAGTAGAAGATGGAATAATAATAGAAGATGATGAAGGAAACCAATTTGTGTGGATACCAGTAAGTAATACAGATGGAAACGGAACAGGGTTAATCAACAGAAAAGACAAAGACCCTGTAGAAATAACACTAGGAAGGTATACATTTGCTGAAAGTAGTCCGGGAACAGCAACACTAGTACAAAAAGGAGCAAATCACGGAGAAAGTAAAGAAACAACTATGATTGAAGAGAGTCTGGAAGGTATGAATTTTGAATTTTATGAAAATACAAATTCAGCTGATGGAAGACCAAATGGAGGAGAAGGAGCAAAAAATTTAGCAGGATTTATACAAAGTGTACAGGATAATCATGGGTATTATATAGCAAGATATGAAGCAAGTTATAAAAGTGGAACTAGTATAAATGATTATAAGCCATACTCAAAACCATCTATAAATAAAAGTACAAGTTCAATGAGTTATGAAGCGGGAACATTATGGAATTCTATAACACAAGGAGATGCATCAAAGGTAAGTAGAAATATGTATAATGGAACAGATAATGAAGCAAAGTATGTAGAAAGTGATTTAGTAAATAGTTATGCATGGGATACAGCGATAGTATATATACAAGCGATGGGAAATGAAAATTATGCAAATGCATATGATAAAAATGGAAATTTAAGAAATACAGGAGCAACAGGAGATGAGAAATGTCATATATATGATATGGCAGGAAACGTGAGTGAGTGGACGACGGAATACTCTTCATTCGCACTGTATAGCATTCCTATGCCTTGTGTTGGTCGAGGAGGTGAATACTCCGGCAGCGGCTGGACAGCTATTCGCGGCGGTTGCGTTCAACCCCAGTACTCCAGCGATCTCGGGTTCCGTCCACTTTTATATTTAAAGTAGCTCTGAACACTGAAAAAAATACGTGTACAAATGAAATAACACTTATAAGTAAGCGTATTGAGGAATGTGAAAATTAAATAGGTATTTCGCTGGACGCCTTTGGTATCCAAGCAAAATAGTGCGTTTGGATGATGGTGTATCATATAGTGTGTAGATTTTAGAAATAAAATTTATGCACTATATTTTTTGGTGCAGGAATGGAGAAAAATATGGAACAATTTACTTTAAAAGAATTAGTAAAAAGAAAATTAGATGAAACATATATAATAGTTTACGCTATAAAAAATGAAATCAATATAAAAAAGGCTGAAATAATTGAAAAGACTGATGTATACACTTTTGTTGGTATTGATATAAAAGGAAATAGACAATTTATCAATATGTATCAAGACAGACCATTAAATAAACACTTTTGGTTAGATTGTTTTGAAGGCTTAAAAAGTAGAGGATTAAAAAATATCTTGTTCTTATCAGTAGATGATAATAAAAATCTTAAAAGGACCGCTAAAATAGCGTTTCCAAATATAGTTTTTGTAGATTCATTAACAGATATAGCACCAAAATTTTATAAATATACATCTGAACGTTCTTCAAAAAATGTAGTTGGTAAGATCAAAGCTTTATATACCCAAAAAACAATAGCAGAATATAAAGAAAATTTTAAGATGTTTAAATCAACATATAATAATGTAATACATCAAAAATTGGTTGAAAAATATCTAAATAACATAGAAAGTATTTATAAATATAGTTATAATATAAGATTATTAATCTTTAAACACTCGGCAAATATGGAATTTTATGATAAAATAAGAATATCATTTAATCAAAATAATCAATATATTCTAGAAATAGATGAAATATATAATAAATTAAAAGAAAAAAATATAAATAAATATTTTGGATTTACATCATTTCAAAAGAAAGAATGGACATTAATATTAAATGATATAATACAAATATATCCACAATTAGAACTAATATAAGGAGTGTAGAAAAAATGAACCAAAAACAAAAAAACAAAAATGAATTAAGTAAAGAAAGTTGCGATATAATAATCAATGAAGCAGTAAAACAATATAAAGAAGGAAAAATAAAAAACAGCTTAGATGTAGAAAATTTTTTAGATAATTTATTGCAACCATTAATGCAAAAGTTGTTAGACACAGAATTAGAGAATCACTTAGAATATCCCAAATATGAACATAAAAAAGAAAAAACAAATAAAACAAATACAAGAAACGGACATTGCAATACCAAAAATGTAAAAACAAGATATGGAAATATAGAGGTACAAACGCCCAGAGATAGAGAAGGAACATTTGAGCCAATAATAATAGAAAAAGGGCAAACAACCCTTACCGGATTTGAAGATAAATGTATAGCATTGTATGCAAAAGGAATGAGTTTAAGGGATATAGAAAAAACTTTAAAAGAAATATATGGAGTAAAAATAAACAAGGATCAAATAACAACATTGATATCTGCGGTAAACGAAGAAACAAATAAATGGAGAAAAAGAAAATTAAAACCAATGTATGTATTTACATATGCAGACTGTTTATATGTGCCATTAAAAGATGAAATAACAAGTGAAAAGAAGGCAATATATGTAATAATCGGAGTAGATGCCCAGGGATATAAAGAAATACTTGGCATGTGGATAGATAAAAGTGAATCAGCAAGTTTTTGGAGTGGAGTATTTGAAGATTTAAAAGACAGAGGAGTTGAAGATATATTATATATGTCAAGTGATGGAATAGCAGGATTCAAAGGTTCATTAGAAAGAGTATTTCCAAAAGCCCAAAGTCAAAGATGTGTAGTACATTTAGTAAGAAATTTATATGGAATATGTCCAAGAAAAGAAGCAAAAGCCATAATAAGCGATTATAAGAAAATATATACAAGTACATCACTGGAAGAAGCAAAAATACAATTAGACGAGTTCAGAGAAAAATGGAAAGAATATAAAAGAATAGTAAAGAAAGTTGAAGATTTTATGGAATATATAGAACCATTATTCGAGCTACCACAAGAAATCAGAAAATGTATATACACTTCAAATGCCGTAGAATCAGTAAATTCAGCATTAAGGAAAGTAACAAGAGGAAAAGGATCATTTCCAAATGAAAACTCTGTATACAAAGTATTGTATCTAAGGATAAAAGAATTAAGTGAAAAGTGGAGAAAACCAATATCAAATTGGAAAACTATCCAGCCACAGCTAATAGAACTGTTTGGCGAAAGATATACAAAGTACTTAAACATATAGTAATAACAGAACATTGACAATTAAATAATTAACAAAGCAAAAACAAAAGCAGCACATACTGCACTACTTTTGCTTTAGTATATATATAGATAAAAATTTACACACTGATATTGACAAGCTCGTTTGGATTGTTCCTGTACAAAAGGCAGGACAAGGCAAACGCACCACTTGCGTGGTATACCATTCTAATATGGTATACATTTTTTTTAAATCCATTCTTTATAAATTATTAATCTCTTCTTCTGTTAATCCTGTTAGATCTGAAATATATTTTATATCTTTTCCCTCTTTAATAAGTTTTTTAGCTATATTTTTTTCACCATCTTTTTTTCCAGCTTTATATCCAGCTTTTCTTATTGATTTTTCATCCATAATTGCTTTTTTTCTTAAAAATGCTAATCTTTCCATTTTCTCATCTTCAGTCATTTTTCTTACTTTAATTACTGCAGAATTTATTTCATCGTTTTCCTTCATAATTTTCTTGACCTCCCTTGAATTTGGATTATCTAAGAATAGCATCCATTGTGCTTTTTCATCCTTGCTATCTTTTATATACATATCTTTTGCCTTATTTAGTTCAATTATATGAACTTCTATTTCATCTGTCAAGACTCTATCACATTTTTTTATTTCAGCAAGTTTCCAGATTGTCTCCATTTCTTCAATATCTTTTGTTTGCTCTAAATTAAAATCTACAATAGCAATTAAAATTACTCTTTTAATTGAGTCGTATTCATCTCCTTTTTTTAACTGATCTCCATACATTCTTGAAAAATACCATAATAATCTTTTGATAAAATCTTCCTTTTCTATTAATTGTATTTCAACGTCAACTTTTTCTTTATTATTTATATCTAATTGCAAATCTAAAATACCGAGTTTATCGTCGGGCTTGTCTCTTATTAAGTCTTTGTCCTCGTTTATAACTATTGAATTAACTTTTTCTTCTAATAAAGCTTCTACAAAAGATTTAGTAATATCAATATTATTCTTACTAAATAAAGCTTGAAATACAACATCTATTTTGGGTTCTAGCAATAGTTTTTCTTCCTGCTGCATAATTCTCCTCCTTTTTTAATTTTTATTAAGGGAAATTGTAAGATATAAGGTTATAAGATTAAAATTAAGTGAATAAAAAACTTATAGTAATATTATATGACAAATATTACCATTTGTCAACCGAAAAATTATTTTATTACAAAAAAAGAGAAAATAAATTAATATTGCTAATTAAGTCCTAGTATGTTAAAATACATATTAAATTTAAGTAGGAGTTAGTAAATGAATAGTAAGAAAAAAGAAATTTTAATAGTAATATTATTTTTAATAGTTCAGACAGTTCTATATGTAATAGGAGGAATGCAAAAACAATATTTGCATATGGATGAAGCTTATTCTTTAGGACTAGCTAGCTATGAAAGAACTGAAATACAAGCTAATGAAGATTTTTATGATAAATGGCATACAAAAGAGTACTATGAAGATTATTTATCAGTTGAAGATGATGAAGTTGGAAAATATAATCAAGTATATGAAAATCAAAAAAATGATGTTCATCCACCTCTTTATTATTTGATATTAAGATTTGCAATGGGATTTAGTTTAAATCACTTTTCAATGTGGCCGGGTATAATAGTGAACATTATAATATATATTTTTGTAACATTGGTTATGTATTTTATTTTACAGAAATTATTTGAAGGTGAATCAAGAGTAAAAGAAAAATCTATTATATTAGCATTTTTATCATCAATTACTATGGCATCTCTAACAACAGTATTTTATATCAGAATGTACGGATTAGCTACATTAAATATCTTGATAACAACTTTATTGCATATAAAATTATTAGAGAACAAAGATGGCAAAAAATTAAAGATATTGATACCTTTAGGATTATCAGTAATAGCAGGGGTACTTACACATTACTATTACTTATTCTTTTTATTCATGATGTATCTAGTATTTGCAATAAAATATATAAGAAAAAAGGAATACAAAAATCTCGCATTTTATACTATTACGATGATAGTAAGTGGAGTGTTATCTTTGATAATATGGCCATATTCTATAAAGCATATGTTCTTTGGATATAGAGGTCAAGGAGCAATGGATAACCTTACCAAAATAACACAGTTTTTTAATAATATAATTCAATATATTTTTAAACTTAATTATTATGGATTTAACAATTTACTATTTGTAATTTTGATTGTTTTTATAATGTTACTAATATATAAAAAACTAAATGAAAATAAAGAAAAATTACAAAATGAATATACAACAATAATACTAATACCAACTATTTTTTACTTTATAGTAGTGGCAATAGCATCTCCTTGGATTGAAATAAGATATATAATGCCTATATGCGGATTAGCATTTATTTTAGTAATTTATTATCTATACAAATTGTTAAAATCTATTTATAAAGAAAAAGCAAAAAATATAATAATAGGCGTTATACTAGTTATGATTTTTATATCACCATTTGTATTTAAAATAGAACCAGAGACTTTGTATAGTGATAAAAAAGAAATAGTAAGTAAATTAGGGAATGAATTAAATGTTCCAACAATATTTTTCTTTAATTCTAGTAACAACAGATTTTTAGATGATATATTGTTATTTAGCACTGTTGATGAATCTTATATTGCTAAAGATATGGATGTAAATGAAAATAATATAAAAAATATTTTTGAAAATAAAGATATATCCAATGGAATAGTTGTTTTCATAAATGCAGGACAAAATAATGATGACATACTTGAAAAAGTAGGGAATAGCTTTGAATTTAATAATACAGAATATTTAAAGAGATTAAATGCGTGTGATGTTTATTATTGTTATTAAATAAAGGTCAAGTAAAAAAGTAAATGCAATTCTGTAAAGTAAATATTATAAAAGGTAAGTGATTATTGTAAATCACTTACCTTTATGTTATAATGGACTAGAAAGGTAGAAATTAATGAAATTTAAAATAAGTAAAAAGAATAGAAGTCTAATTTTAACAATGTTAATATTAGTTACCATAGCAATAATAATGATAATTTCTTTCGTACGTTTACATTCTAATAAAACTACTATTTCATATCATACTATTGAAAAAAATGAGGTGGTTGAAGAACCAGAAGATACATATATTATTGATATTAGTGAAAATATTACTCAAGAAAATAATGAAAATGTTAATAATGTTATTGATAATAATAACAACAACAATAATAGTAATAATATCACTAATAAAAACAATAATAAACCACCATATTATATCAAAGTTAACTATGGTGCACAGGTTGTAACCATTTACTCTAAGGACGAACAAGGAAATTATAGTAATGCATATAAATCAATGATATGTTCTACAGGTATACATACTCCTAAATCAGGAGTCTATACTATACCGGGTAGATGGAGATGGGGATTATTACAGGGAAATGTTTATGGACAATATGTTACAAAAATTACTGGAAATATTTTATTCCATTCTGTTCCATATCAAAGACAAGACCCATCAACATTAGAATATTGGGAATATGATAAATTAGGAACAGATGCTTCATTAGGTTGTGTTAGATTAAGAGTTCAAGATGCAAAATGGATATATGAAAATTGTGCAAATGGAACAAAAGTAGAATTTTATTCAAGTCCAAATGCTGGACCTTTAGCAAAACCTTTGGCAAAGAAAATATCAAACTATCCTGATTATTTAAGAAATTGGGATCCAACAGATCCAAATCCAAGTAATCCATGGCTTACATATAGAGAAGAAGTAAATAATCAAGAGAATATAATTAAAAACGAAACAGTAACAGAAGATAGAAATAAAAATGAAACAATAAGTGAGAATAAAACTGAAAATGAAACAGTAAATGAAAATAAAACTAACAATGAAACAATAAATGAGAATGAAAATAAAATAGAAAACGAAATAGTAAATGAGAATAAAACTGAGAATGAAAAAACAAAAAATGTTATATAAAGCAATGTAAAATATAGGGGAGAAGAAATGAAAAACTGGTTAGGAATATTAGTATCATATTTAGCAATTTTTTTAGTAATAATAACAGCTAAATTATTTGAGAAAAAAGGAAAAGAAGCAAGTAGAAAGTTTATACATATAGCATTAGGAAATTGGTGGTTAATAGCAATGTATTTCTTTAATAATATTTGGTTTGCAATATTTCCACCTGCAACATTTGTAATTATAAATTATATATCTTATAAAAAAGATGTTATTAAAGTAATGGAAAGAGAAGAAAATGAAAAAGAAGGATTAGGAACAGTTTATTATGCACTTGCGTTACTTATAATGGTTATAGTTACATTTGGTATAATAAATAAACCTTGGATAGGTTTAGTTTCAATATTTGTAATGGCATATGGAGATGGATTTGCAGCAATAGTTGGAAAAAAGGTAAAAAGTAAAAAATACAAAATATTTGATACAGAGAAATCTATAGCAGGTTCCACAGCAATGTTTTTAATTTCTCTTTTAATAATTTCAATTTATTTAGGTGTAACACATTGTTCTTTATGGATAGTAAAATCAATAGTATGCAGTTTTATATTAACTTTAGTTGAAGCAGTTTCGGTAAAAGGAACAGATAATATAACTGTACCAATAACATGTTTAGCAATGCTTTTGGCTTCATAAAAGGAGGAAAAAAATGCATAATCAATTTTCAAGAACAGAATTATTAATAGGAAAAGATGGTATAGAAAAATTACAAAATTCAAAAGTTGCGATATTTGGAATAGGTGGAGTTGGTTCATTTGTTGTTGAAGGATTAGTAAGAGCAGGAGTAGGTAATTTTATACTAGTTGATAATGATAAAGTAAGTCTTACTAATTTGAATAGACAGATAATAGCTACTCATAAAACATTGGAAAGGCCAAAAGTAGAAGTAGCTAAGGAAAGAATATTAGAAATCAATCCAAATGCAAAAGTAGAAATATATCAAGAATTTTTTATGCCAGATAGTAGGGAGATTTTAGATAATACCATTGATTATATAGTAGATGCAATAGATACAGTAACAGCTAAAATAGAATTGGTTGTAAGAGCTAAAAAGTTAAATATACCAATTATATCTTGTATGGGAACAGGAAATAAACTAGATCCGACTAGGTTTGAAGTGACAGATATTTATAAAACAAGTATATGTCCTTTAGCTAAAGTTATGAGAAAAGAATTAAAAGCAAGAGCTATAAAAGAACTTAAAGTTATTTATTCAAGAGAAGAGCCAATTAAGATAGATGATAAAGGTTATAATAAAGATTCTACAGAAACAAAAAGTAGAGTTCCGGGAAGCATATCATTTGTTCCATCAGTAGCTGGTTTAATTGTGGCAGGAGAAGTAATAAAAGATATAATATAGTTATGTTTGGGTGATGAAAAAATATGAATATAAAAGTAATAACAATTTGTGGAAGTATGAAATACTCAAAAGAAATGATAAAAATATCAAAAGAATTAGAGTTAAAAAAAGGATATGCAGTCATTCAATGTGTTTATAATGTTGATGGACAAAAGTATGAAGAAGTTGATGTAGATATTTTGAGTAAAATTCATAGAAAAAAGATTGATATTAGTGATGCAATATATGTTGTTAATATAGATGGTTATATTGGAAATAGTACCAAAAGCGAAATAGAATATGCAAAATCAAAAAATAAAGAGATAATATATCATGAACCAATAGAGTAACACAAATTATAATTTTATAAAAAGAAAATATAAAATAACTAAAATTCTCTGTTTTTGTCTAATAAAAAAAACAAATTCGCTTTTTATGGGGTGTTAATCTTTTAATTTTTTTGCTATCCTTAAAATGAAAGGAGAAAAAATTATGGATACTATTAAAATTGGAAAATTTATAGCAAAAAAAAGGAAAGAAAAGAAATTAACACAAGAAAAACTTGCAGAAAAGTTAGGAGTAACCTCAAAAACAATTTCAAGATGGGAAAATGGAAATTATATGCCAGATATTTCTTTACTTAAACCATTAAGTGAAGAATTAGATGTAACATTAAACGATTTACTTAGTGGAGAAGAAGTAGATAAAGAACATTATCAGGAGAAATTAGAAGAAAATATTATTAGCACAATAGATTATACAAATAAAAAAGTATATGAAAAAAATAAAATAATTGCAGAAATTCTAATCTTTTTTGGACTTGGACTTACGTTTACTGCATTTACTATATTTCCATCAGAAAGTAGTTGGAGTTCGATTTATTCTATGTTTGGACTGATTATATCCTTAATAGGTTTTGCAAAACTTAATAAGAAAAAATCTTATATAAAAAGATTATTTCTTAATTTCGGATATTTTGCTCTAGGACTTATAATATTATTAGGAATAGACTATGTAAATATAAGACTAAATAAAGTAGCACCAAGATTTTCATACTTAATAGAAACTAATGATGCTATGATTATTTATAAAGCACCATTTTGCAATGTTTATAGAATAAATAGAAATACAAAAAATGAATACTATATAGTTGATACAAAAAAATCTTATACAGAAGAAACTGTTCCTATAACTCCATTTAACAGAGACAAATCAGGAATTGATAATATTATAAAATTCAAAAACCAATATATAGGAAATAATAGTAATGATAGCCACCTAATAGATAGTTTGCCTCTTTCAGAGTATGGGTATGTGTTTGAAATAGATTCAGAAAACTTAGGATTAACTATTGACTATCATATTACAGATTGGTATATAAATGAAAATTTATATTTAGAAAAATGTTTATTATATAATTCAGTATCTATATTTGCTTTAATTGATAATGTTCAAGATATTACTTTTAATTTTAGTGGCAACTCATATAAGGTAAATAGAAAGCAAGTTGAAAATGTATATCCAAATTATAAGGATATAATTAGTAATGAAATAAATAAAGATAATTTTAATAAATATTTAGAAAACAAAATGACAGATGATGAGTTTATAAAAAACATTTTTGATAAAATATTTATTAATTAAATTACAATTTGTATAAGTAAGATAAATAGCAAGTTATTTATATGATGGGATTTTATATTGAAAGGTTAAATTGGTAATAATTTGAAAAGGAATAAGAAAATAATTATTGGATTTTTAATCATAATGTTTATAGTTATTGGAGTAATTATTGCATATAAAATAATTGAGCGAAGTGTTATAAACAGAGAAAGTTTTAAAGTCAATATTGAAAATATTAGTTCAAATCCTGTTGACACTGTAAGTTATGAAAAAGATAATAATAAATAAAAACAAATAATTAGTTGTTAATAATTTACCTTTATGATAATATAAGTAAAAAGTTTAAAGGAGGTATTTTAATGAGAAAAAATATTAAAACTACAGAGGCAATATTTCCAATGCCAGTACTAATGATTGCAACATATAATGAAGATGAAACTGTTGATGTAATGAATGCGGCATGGGGAACTATGCTATCAAGAAATCAAGTTATATTAAATTTAACAGAAACTCATAAAACTGTAAAAAATATTAAAGAAAGAAAAGCATTTACAGTAAGTATTGCTGATAGTAAACATGTTGTAGAAGCGGATTATTTTGGAGTTGTATCAGGAAATAATACACCAAATAAATTTGAAAGTACAGGACTATCAGTAACAAAATCAGAAAACGTTGATGCACCAATTATAAACGAGTTTCCAATATGTCTTGAATGTGAATTTATAGAGTATCAAAATGATGAATATGGAGCAGGTGTTATTGGAAAAATAGTTAATGTTACTGCTGATGAAAGTGTAATGAATGGAGATAAAATAGATATTGAAAAAGTAAACGCAATAGCATTTGATCCATATACACACGGATATTATAAAGTTACTGAGAGAGTTGGAGAAGCTTTTAAGGATGGATTACAACTAAAAAAATAGTTGGGAGATTTTGCGATTTTCATAACCTACAAATTATATTAGCAAGTGAAAATGTTTACAATCACTTGCTTTTTTGTTATACTTTGATTATAAAAAGATTAATCTAAAGTGAAAAAATAAAAATCTTTTTAAGAAATAATTTGAAATATTGAAAGGTTAAATATAATGAGTAATAAAAATGATATAAATCATAGTTTATTAGATGATTTTACAACAAATATGTCTACTGCTTCAGGGAAAAAATTGATGTTAATATATCAAATATTGTATATAGTATTAAGTCTTATTCCTTTTACAATTTATAGAATAGCTGAGCATATTTTTGCAAATGGTACTTACAGGATACAAGCTGAATTGCAATTTTCTCTGTTAGACATGGACAATTTTTGTAAAGTAACAAATGAGTTATCATATAAGCTTTTCGCCATATCAATTATGTTAATATTATCAGTGCTAATAATGTCATTTATAAGTATTTTGAAAATTTCTAAATTTAAGATGGAAAAGGAAGATATTAAGAAATTTAAAAAGGGTATTATTGTTTTACAATTAATTATTTCAAGTATTATTATTTTCTTTATTAGTGTTGATTATTACAATAGTAAATCAACCATACCATGGCATATTGAGAAATATGAATCAATGGTAAATCAAAGCGATAACAATGCATTAAATATAATATATGAGATTAAAGAAAGTGAAAATAAAATGAATATGGTTTTTAACTTAAATTTTGCGACAGAGATTATTCTTGAAATTGTTTGTTGCATTGTATCTATTAAATTTCAAAATAAAATTATAGAGAAAAATTGTGTATAAAAGGGAGATGTAATAAAAATCCCTTTTGAAAGAAATCCGTATAATTTTCAATGGTAAGTGCAATCATTTAATTAGGGGGTGTTTTTAAATGGAAAAACAATTATATGAAAAATATAAAGAAATCGCAAAATTTAACAAATCAAAAATATTAAAAACTTTTGATACTATGAGTAGTGGAAAGAAAAGTAGTGAAGCAGAATATTTGTTAGATAAAAATGGATTAAATGTCTATATAAAAGAGCATAATCATGGTCCAATATATTTCTTTTTTAACTCACTTAAAGATCCATTTATTCTTATATTATTCTTTCTGGCAATAGTTAATTATAT
>CANQLO010000015.1 GCA_947624715.1 uncultured Clostridia bacterium | reverse complement strand
ATCATATTTCTTAAGTCTATTAGATAAAAAAATAGAGCTACAAAAACAAAAAATTGAAGCCCTTAAGATATATAAAACAGGATTAATAAAAAGATATTTTGATTGTAAAAATGGAAAAAAGGTAAAAATAGGTGAAATACTCGAAGAATTTACCCAAAAAACAACAGAAAATAATCAGTATGATGTTATTTCATCAACGAAAGATGGATTATTTTTACAAAAAGATTATTTTAATAGAAGTATAGCTAGTGAAGATAATAGTGGTTATAAAATTTTGAAAAAGTATCAAATGGTTATTAGTCCACAAAATTTGTGGATGGGAAATATAAACTATAATAGTAAATATGAAATTGGAATTGTTTCACCATCATATAAAGTTTTTAATATAAATAAAAAATTTAATAAAGATTATGTTTCATATTTATTAAAAACAAATAAAGCAATTTATTATTACACCATAAACTCAGAACAAGGAGCAAGCATAGTAAGAAGGAATTTAAATATAGAATCTTTTTACGAAATAAATTTTATAATCCCAGATATTGTAGAGCAAGAACAAAAAGGAAAACTAATAAATAAAATATCAACTAAAATAGAAAACGAAGAAAACAAATATAAAATGCTAAATAATTTTAAAAAGGGATTATTACAAGAGATGTTTATATAGAGTGGCTTTTGGCTGCTCTATATTGCTATATTTGAAAAAGTAGTGTAAAATAATGACAAGAGGTAAAGATGTATAGTGATAAAGTAAGAGAATATTTTAAAAATCCAATTAATATGGGAATAATGAAGAATGCAGATGTAGTAGGAAAAATTGAAAATGAAGTATGTAGTGATGTAATAAAAATTTATATTGAAGTTAATTCTAATAATATAATTGAAGATATAAAATTTGAAGCAAAAGGATGTCCAACAGTAATTGCATCTTGTTGTGAATTAACGAGATTAGTTAAATGCATGAAAATTGAAGAAGCACTAAAAATTAATGAAAAAATAATTATTGAAAATTTAGGAGGATTACCTAAAGAAAAAGAACATTGTGCAGAATTAGTATTAAAAACTTAAAAAAAAGCTATATTAAATCTTAAAAAAAATTTATGAGATTTTGGTATAAATAATAAATATCTATAATAGAAATATTTTAATAATATAAAAATAAAAAACTTTCTTTTTTGGAAATAATATGATATAATAATAGTATACCAAAAAGGAGAGTTTTTATTATGTTAAGAGAAAAAATAAAATTATATAGAGAAAAGAAAAATATGACTCAAAATGAAGTGGCTGATATACTAGGAGTAAAAGCAGCAACAATATCAAAATATGAAGCTGGAACATTAGAACCGAATATTGAGTCATTAAAAAAGTTATCTGAATTATATGAAGTTTCAATTGATGATTTACTAAAAGAGGATGATTTTGATATATCTAAGATAAACATCTTAGAAGTGTTAAGAGAACAAAAAAACATGAAATTAAAAGGTAATTTATATCATAATACTCAAATTACTTTTGCTTATAATACAAACCATATTGAAGGAAGTAAACTGACGGAAGATCAAACTAGATATATTTATGAGACCAATACATTATTGGCAGAGAAAGATTCAATAACAGATTTAGATGACATTTTAGAAACAGCTAACCATTTTAAACTGGTAGATTATATGCTAGATATAGCAGATAAAAAACTAACAGAAAAAATGATAAAAGAGTTTCACAAAATATTAAAAGAAGGCACATCAGATAGTAGAAAAAATTGGTTTAATGTAGGTAAATATAAAAAGTTAGCAAATGAAGTTGGAGGTTTAAAAACTTCAGAACCCAAAAATGTTGAAAGAGATATGAAAAAATTATTGGAATGGTATGAATCTTTAAAAGAAATCACAATTAATGAAATAATAGAATTTCATGCTAAGTTTGAAAAAATTCATCCTTTTCAAGATGGTAATGGAAGAGTTGGTAGAATAATTGCATTTAAAGAATGTTTAAAAAATAATATAGTACCATTTATTATTTTAGATAAAGACAAATTGTTTTATTATAGGGGATTAAATCAATATCAAACTAATAAAGAAAAAGGATATTTAATAGATACTTGCTTAAATGCACAAGATCAGTATAAAGGTGTAATAGAACATTTTTTAAAACAAACTAAGAATGAAGGAGGCAAATAATGTTAAAAGTAATAGGAAATAGTATAGAAAGAAGTAAGATAGAAATTATGCAAGAAATTGCAAAAAAAATAGAAGAAAAATGTGATGACATTTTGGGAGAAAGTATATAGGATATCCATTAATTAACAGTGTAGAAGACTTTATAGAAATATTAAAAAAAGAGAAAGAAAACATACTTTCATATGAACAAATTAATAAAATTATTTCTGAATCATATAATAAAAAAAGAAAGTATAATAAAAATAGTTGGAGGAAATTAATATGGTACAACATATATCAATTAGAGTTCCATGGCATGATAACGGTTGGGATGGAACTATTTGCAAAAAACCAAGCGAGAATATTTCATGTTTAAAGTTAAATAATATATCCGAAAATAAAAACGATGAATTAGAAGATAAGATATGTGGACAATGTTTAAAAAATCATACTTATATTCCATGTATAAATGAAGGTGCTGCGTTTATGAATAAATCTGAAATAACAAGAATTTCAGATCACCCTTATAAAGAAAGATATTTTGATAGTAGATATTCATTTTTTAAAGATAGTTATGAGAACTATAAAGACTTTAAATCTGTAGAGGTTAAATATCCGCCATATTCATTGCCGAGCAGACCATATTTTTGGACAATGAAAGCTAATATTGAAGAAAAATCAAAATATTATGATATTGATTATAATGATGAAATTGAACCAGTTAATATTAAAACTACATGGATTCAAACAAAACATAATCAAGGAGAAATTTTTAAAGCCTTTTATAAAAATGTTATTCCAAATGAATCTTTGTGTATAATATATGCAAAACAGATACCATATACAGATGAACCAGGAAGAGTTATTATAGGCATAGGAGACATTCTAAAGCTAACAGGTGTAAAAGAATATGTAAATGAACAACATCCAGAACTTAACTCTTTAACATGGGAAACAATGGTAAGTCATTCAATAAGAGAGGATAACAATAATGGATTTATTATTCCATATAAAGAAATATACGAAAAAACGAGAAATAATTTGGATTTTGATTATAATTCGATTGTTGTTTTTGCACCACAAGAAGCGTATGACGAGTTTTCTTATGCAGCAGAACATGTATCTTATGATAATGTAATTGAAATAATCTTAAAATGTATAAAAACTTATAAAACAATTTCCTCAATACTTAATAGAGATTATAGTAATGTAATAAATTGGTTACAAAAAAAATTAGATATTGTTTTAGAACAAAGAGGAGAATATCCAGGATTTTATTCAATGCTTTATGCTTTAGGAATAAATAGAGGAGCATTTCCAATTGGAGAAGAGATATTAAAAAATGCAAAACAAAGAAATGAAAATTTATGGGATTATTTTGATAAAGTGATGAAAAATCCGAAAGAATATTTAGAGGATAGATTTTCAAAAAATATTGAAGAAAAGGATCAAAATACTTGGAATAACATTTTAACAGAAGAACAAAAAGAATTATTTAGACTTTTATCAAGATTTTCATTAAATGCATTGCAAGCAGATACAATTTTTAATGAAGAAAAAAGAATTGAAATATTAAAGAAAAACTCTATAAAAGGGAATTTCTCTAATAAAGCAATAATTAATAATCCATATTTATTATATGAAAAAACAAGACTAATAAATAGTATATATATATCTATTAAAAAGGTAGATTTTGCTATGTATTATATTCCATCATTAAAAAAAGACTATCTTATAGAAACTCAAAGTGCTATGAATGGAGTAAACGATAAAAGAAGAATTAGAGCTTTAATAGTATCTTTATTGGAAAATGAAGCTCAAAATGGCAATACAATTTTGCCGATTAATAAATTAATGGAATTACTAGAAGACTATAATGAAAATACAAATTCGATTATAAAGATAAAAGCAGAATTTAATATGAATAATTTATTATCATATAATGAATTTTTTGCAGATGAGATTGATGTAAAAGAACTAAAAGATGATTCACATTACTATAAATTGGTTCGCTTACAGGAATTTGAAACAATTATTGAAAAAAATATAAATAAAAGATTAAATGCAACATCATTAGAACTAGATATTGATTGGGAAAAAATAGTCAACGATTTTTTGGGTGAAATCAAAGAAAAAAATGAAAATGCCAAATTACAGGAACTAAATGCTAGAAAAGAAAAAATAGATGCTCTTAATAAAATGTCAAAATCGCGAATATTTGCTCTTACTGGAGGGGCAGGAACAGGTAAAACAACAGTATTATCAATTTTTTGTAACTTGCCAGAAATTAAGAATAACGGAGTTCTACTTTTAGCACCAACAGGAAAGGCTGCAGTGAGATTAAAGGAAAGTATGGGAAAAAATGCCATTGATTTCGAAACATATAACATTGCACAATTTTTATCTAAAAGTGATAGATTTAATTTTGATAATATGAAGTATATTTTATCAGATAAGGATGCTGATGTTCCAGAAACAGTAATTATTGATGAATCATCTATGCTAACTGAAGAAATGTTTGGAGCTCTTATTCAAGCTATAAGAACAGCTAGGAGAATAATTTTTGTTGGTGATTCAAATCAATTACCACCTATAGGTGCAGGCAAGCCTTTTGTTGATTTGATTAATTTGCTTGAAGAAAAATTTCCTGAAAACTATAAGAAACTAATTATTAACAGAAGACAAAAAGGGATAGAAAATATGCTTGACGTAGAATTTTCAAATATGTTTATTGATAATGCAGAAATGCAGGATAATATTATATCAAATATAATAAATAGTAACCAAAATAGAATTAGATTTGAAAAATGGGAAAATAAGGAAAATTTAGAAAAGAAAATATTAGAAATTTTAGTTAAAGAATTACAATTAAAAGATGCTAATGATATTTGCGGATTTAATGAATCTCTTGGTGCAATTACATATGCAAATGGATATAACTATTTTAATTTAGGATGTAGTAAAAATGTTGAAAAGTGGCAAATACTAGCACCTGTTAGAAATATGCCACATGGAGTAGTTAGTATAAATAAATTAATACATGAGAAATTTAAATCTAACTTTATAGAACTATCAAAAAAATATGGACAATATAAAGTAATATGTAAAAGTTTGGGACCTGAAAAAATAGTCTATGGTGATAAAGTAATTAATGTAATTAATAAAAGAAGAAATGGATATAATTCTAATAATAATAAAAAAGAATATTTATATGTTGCAAATGGTGAAATAGGAATTGCAGGATTACATTTTGGAAAGAAGAATGGTGATTTTACAAAGCAGTTACATGTTGAATTTTCATCTCAATTAGGTATTGATTATGCCTATGATCCATCAGAATTTAATGAGGAAAGTGATGATGTTTTAGAATTAGCATATGCATTAACAGTACATAAAGCCCAAGGAAGTCAATTTAATAAAGTTATATTAGTTTTAGACAAAGATAGTAGAATGATTTCAAAAGAAATGTTATATACTGCTTTAACTAGACAAATTGATAAGATAATAGTTTTATACAATGATGAGCCATATAAATTATTATATTATTCTACAGATGATAATTCAAATATTGCACAAAGGTTAACAGATTTATTTTCAGAAGTAAAAGAACAAAAACCAAGTATTGTTATATACAATAATAAATATTTTGATGAAAATAAAATACACAAAACACTTAAAGGTGATTTAGTTAGATCAAAGTCTGAGGTAATTATTGCCAATATTTTGTATGATTATGAAAGAAAAGGTGACATAAAATATTATTACGAAAAAGAATTAATTTTAAAAGATAATAGTATTAGAATTCCAGATTTCACAATAAAAACAGATTTAGGTGATGTATGGTATTGGGAACATTGTGGCATGATGACTGATATAAATTATAAAATGCATTGGGAAACAAAGAAAAAAATTTATGAAGAAAACGGAATCATAGAGGGAAAAAATCTAATTGTAACTTATGATGATGAAAAAGGTGGAATAGACGCAGTAAAAATTGAAGAGATTATAAAACGATATTTATTATAAATTTTAAAAGCAGGGGTTAATCCTGCTTTGTTTTATTCATAAAAATTTGATATAACCAGTCAGAAAACTTATATGAATGATTGACAATGAATTTAAATAAATATATACTTAAACTAGATTTAAATTTACTAGAATTAAAATATACAATTACTAATATACTAAAATATGCAACAAATTTTATAAAGGAGGCAATTAATGAAAAATTTAATTGAAATAAGATGGCACGGAAGAGGAGGACAAGGTGCAAAAACAGCGTCTTTACTTCTTGCAGATGCAGCATTTAATACTGGCAAGTACATACAGGGTTTTCCAGAATATGGACCAGAAAGAATGGGAGCTCCAATTACAGCTTATAACCGAATTAGTACAGATCCAATTAGAGTACATAGCAATATATATGAGCCAGATTATGTAGTAGTAGTAGATGACACATTATTAACAGCAGTAGATGTTACAGCAGGGTTAAAGGAAGATGGAGCAATAGTTATTAACACAACCAAAACTATTGAAGAAATAGCCCCACTTCTAAATGGATACAAGGGAAGCGTTTATACAATAGATGCTAGAAAAGTATCAGAAGAAGCATTAGGAAAGTATTTCCCTAATACTCCAATGCTTGCAGCAATAGTAAAAGTAACAGAAATAATACCAGAAGAAGATTTTTTAAGAGATATGGAAGGTTCTTTTAAACATAAATTTGCTAAAAAACCAGAAGTTATTGAAGGAAATATGAAAGCTTTAAGTTTAGCCTTAGAGCAAATAAAGAAAATTCAATAATTATTTTGAGATACATTTTTTCAAGTATAAAATAAAAGATAAAGCCAGCACAGGATAAAAAATTAAAAAATATGAAAAAACTAAAAGCTTTTTAAAAGCTAGAAGGAGGAAATGATGAATATAGATAAAAACACACCATGGCAAGAAATGACTCCAGGAGGTACAATATACGACGCAGGAAATGCAAGAGACTTTAAAACAGGTGATTGGAGAAGTGCTAAGCCAGTATATCTTAGTGATAAGTGCAAACAATGTGGATTATGCTTTCCAGTATGCCCAGATGATGCGATACCAGTTGGAAAAGATTGTTTGAGAAAAGATTTTAATTATGATTACTGTAAGGGATGTGGAGTATGTGCAAAAGTATGCCCATTTGGAGCAATCGTAATGGAAGAGGAGGATAAATAACATGAGTATTAGAGAACGTCTAAGTGGAAATGAAGCTACATCATATGCAATGAAACAAATAAATCCAGATGTAGTTGCAGCCTTTCCAATAACACCATCAACTGAAATTCCACAATATTTTTCAAGTTATGTTGATAATGGTCAAGTAGATACAGAATTTGTTGCAGTTGAAAGTGAGCATAGTGCTATGAGTGCTTGTATTGGAGCAGAAGCAGCAGGAGCAAGAGCAATGACAGCAACATCTGCAAATGGATTAGAGTATATGTGGGAAATGATACAAATTGCATCAAGTTCAAGACTTCCAATAGTAATGGCATTGGTTGATAGAGCAATTTCTGGACCACTTAATATACATTGTGATCATTCTGATGCTATGTCTGTAAGAGATAGTGGTTGGATAATGATTTTTTCAGAAACTAACCAAGAAGCTTATGACAACATGATAATGGCACATAGAATAGCAGAACATAAAGATGTAATGTTACCACTTATGGTTTGCCAAGATGGATTTATAACATCACATGCTATTGAAAATATTGAATTATTAGAAGATGAAAAGGTTAAAGAATTTGTTGGAAAATATCAACCAGAACATTATTTATTAAATAAAGAAGAGCCAATAGCAATAGGACCAATGGATTTACAACCATACTTAACAGAACATAAAAGACAGCAAGCTGAAGCTATGGATAATGCTAAAAAAGTTATAGCTGAAGTTGCATTAGATTTTGAAAAAATGACAGGAAGAAAATATGATTTCTTTGAGGGATATCAATTAGAAGATGCTGAATATGTAGTAATATGTATGAACTCAACAGCTGGAACAGTTAAAAATGTTGTTGATTCATTAAGAGAAAAAGGTATTAAAGCAGGATTGCTAAAAATAAGAGTATTTAGACCTTTCCCAGGAAATTTAATTGCAAAAGCATTAGAAGGTAAAAAATCAGTAGCAATACTTGATAGAGTTCCACTACTTAATGCAACAGGTGGACCTTTATACGAGGATGTTACATCAGCCATGTTTGTAGAAGGTGTTCATGTACCAACAATAAATTATTCATATGGTATTGGAGGTAGAGATGTTACTGAAGAACAAATAAATCAAGTATATGAAGATTTACAAAACCTAAATGATATGAGTAATCCATATAGATTTTTGGGATTAAGAGGATAAAATTGAGTGCAAAACAAAAGCACTAGGTCAAAAAAATTTAGTTTGTGTATAAACACAAAGAAAGGAAATAAAAATGTATAATGTAAAAGAAGTAGTTGCTAATAAACCATCAAGATTTACATCAGGACATAGAATGTGTGCTGGATGTGGAGCACCGGCAGTAGTAAGAATGATTCTACGTGCAGTAAATGAAAATGACCATGTTGTTGTATCAAATGCAACAGGCTGTATGGAAGTTTCATCTTGTATTTATCCATATACATCTTGGACAGATTCATATATTCATACGGCTTTTGAATCAGCATCTGCAGCAGAATCAGGAGTAGAAGCGGCTTATAAATCATTAAAGAAACAAGGAAAGTTACCACAAGATAATAATACCAAGTTTATAATATTTGGTGGAGATGGTGGAACATATGATATAGGAATTCAAAGCCTTTCTGGAGCAATGGAAAGAGGTCATGATATGACTTATGTTTGTTATGATAATGGGGCATACATGAATACAGGTATACAACGTTCATCAGCAACACCAAGATTTGCAGACACAACAACTTCTCCTGCTGGTAGTGTAATTCCAGGAAAAATGCAACCTAGAAAAGATTTAACAGAAATAATGGTTGCACATCATTTACCATATGTTGCTCAAACAGCAGCTGTAGCTAACTTTAAGGATTTGTATGAAAAAGCAGAAAAAGCTTTAAATATTGAAGGTGGAAAATTTTTAAATGTATTAGCACCATGCCCAAGAGGTTGGGGATATCCAACTGAGGATTTAATGAAAATAAACAAATTAGCAGTTGATACATGTTGGTGGCCATTATATGAAGTAGAGAATGGAGTATACCATATAACATATAAACCAGCTAATAAATTACCAGTAGAAGAATTTTTAAAGACTCAAAAACGTTTCAAACATCTATTTAAACCAGGAAATGAATGGATGATAGAAGAACTACAAAAAGAAGTAGATTTAAGATGGAATGAACTTTTAGCAAAAGAAGAAATGACAAATAAATAAGAATAGTAAAAGATATAATTAAAGTTAATATTTATAAAAAATATAGTTATTTTTTCAAGAGATGCCCGCGCGAGCAACCTGACTCAGATACGCGGCATTTTCAAAAATAACTATATTTTTTTATAAAATAATTTTTAAATACAGATTTTCTATTCTATACCATTTATTGTATTGAAAAAAATACTTGCAAAAATTATCAAAATGTAATATAATTTATACTTGAATTTTAAACGAAATCTTTTGCGTATGGAGGACCTAAAAACTGTGGTAATTAAAGCAAGTATTTTAAATGAACTAAGGAATTCTGCTAGCCCAGAGGATATAGAAAAAGCAGAAAATTTATTAAATAAACAGACTATCACAATTACAAAAGTAACATACACAAACGAAGGAAATTTTTCAGTACATGCTGATATTAAAGGAAATCATGGATTTTATAATACTTATATAAGTGTTAAAGATGGTGAAATAGATGATTTAAAGTGTACATGTCCAGATTATGAATCTACTTATGGAACATGTAGACATATTTTAGCAACTGCAATAGAGTTTGATAGTAATAGTGCCTATGCTAAACTATTTGCAGGAGAAGAAAAAAATATATCAAATGCAAAAAATAGAAAAATAAATAATGAAAAATATAGAATATTTAGACAAATGATTAGCTCGTTTTATGAAGAAGAACAAGTAAAAGAAAGCACGGAAAAATATGTAGGTGAAAAAGTAAAATTAGAGCCAGTTGTAATATATAAGCAAAATACAAATGAAATCAGATTAGAATTTAAAATTGGAAATAAGCAGATGTATAGAATAAAAAATCTGCCTGATTTTTATGATCAAATGCAGGGAAGAATAAAACATAGATATGGTCTAAAATTAGAATTCGTCCATTGTAGAGAAGCATTTGAAAATGAAAGTTTACCATTATTAGATTTTCTTATGAAATATGCAGAAATTATAAAGTACACCAATAATAGCAGTGATAACTTCTATGCAAATTCATTAAATAAATCATATATAGTTCTTTCAAATACTGGAATTGATGAATTTTTCGACACAATGAATGACAAAGAAGTAGAATTTGAAACAGAATATGCTGATGAGAAAGTAAAATTTGTTAATAATGAACCTGAGATAGATTTTAAAATCATAAATAAAAATGATGAAGATTATGCTATTATAACAAACGAGGATATATTTGCATTTTCTACTATTCAAGGAAAGAATTATTTATATCTTTTAAGAGAAAACAAGTTGCATAGATGTTCATTTGAATTTGAAAAAACAATATTGAAATTGTTAAATATATTTAGAGTAAATTTCACTAAAGAAATTTTATTTAGAAAAGAAGAATATGCAGATTTTTATTCATTAGTATTACCAAAAATAAAAAGCAGTGTAAATACAGATGAAGTGAATCAAGATGAGCTTGAAAAATATAAACCAAAAGAACTTAAAGTAAAAGTATATCTAGACTTTACATCAAGTGGATTTATTACAGCAGATGTTAAATTTGGATATGATGAAATAGAATTTAGCCCATTTGAAGAAGTAGATTCAAAAATACCAAGAAATGCAATAGCAGAATCTAAGGCTTTGGATAAATTTAAAAATTCTGGCTTCATGCTAGATAGCAATAAAAAGTTGGTATTGGCAAATGAAGATTATATATATGAATTTTTAAGTGAAGGAATAGGAAATTATATTTCAGAATTTGAAGTACTTGCAACAGATGAATTTAGAAAAAGACAGATAAGAACTCCAAAAATTAAATCTATAGGTGTTAAAATAGAAAACAATTTACTAAGCATTGATTTATCAGGAATAGATTTAAGACCTGCAGAAATTGATGATATAATGAAAAGGTATAAGCTTAAAAAGAAATTTTATAAGCTAAAAAATGGTGATTATCTTGACTTAACGGAAAATGATACGTTAGATATGATAGATAAAATCGCGGAAGGTACAGGGGCAAATTATAAAGAACTTATAAGTGGAGATTTAAAGCTATCAGTTTATAGAAGCTTATATTTAGACAGTATATTAAGAAAATATGATTTAGTTGTAAAACAAGGAGACGATTATAAAAAGCTTATTGATAATGTTTATACAAGACAAATATCAGAAAATTTTAATCTTCCAAAAAATCTAAAAGCAGATCTAAGAGAATATCAACAAGTTGGATATGAATGGCTTAATAATTTAGATGAATACCATTTAGGTGGAATCTTAGCAGATGATATGGGACTTGGAAAAACTGTACAAGTTTTAACTTTAATATTAAAATATATTGAAGACACTGATAAAAAAGATAGAAGACCAACATTGGTTGTTTGCCCAAGTTCGTTGTCTCTTAACTGGAAGGAAGAAGCAAACAAGTTTACACCAACATTAAAAACAAAAGTTGTATCAGGAACTTTAGAAGAGAGAACAAAGATAATCAAAAATATCGAAAATTACGATATTGTTATGACATCATATGATTTGCTAAAAAGAGATATAGAAATTTATAAAGAATGTAATTATACATTTAGATTTATAATTGCTGATGAGGCACAATATATAAAAAATAATAACACAAAAAATGCAAGAGCAATTAAAGAAATCAAGGCAGATACAAGATTTGCTTTAACTGGAACTCCAATTCAAAACTCTTTATCAGAGCTATGGTCTATATTTGACTTTATAATGCCTGGATATTTATTTAGTTATAACAAATTTAAAACACTATATGAAACACCAATAGCAAAAGAAGAAGATTTAAGAGCAATGTCAAAATTGAAGGCAATGATAGAGCCATTTATATTAAGAAGAATAAAAGAAAAAGTTTTGAAGGAATTACCAGAAAAAACTATTACTGTACTTAATAATGAAATGGAAGAAGAGCAAAGAGACATTTATGTATCATATTTAAAATCAGCTAAAAAGGAAGCCAAGGAAGAAATTGAGATAAACGGTATCCAAAACAGTCAAATAAAAATATTAGCATTACTTATGAGATTAAGACAGATTTGTTGCCATCCGGGATTATTTATAGATAACTATGAAGGAGAAAGTAGTAAACTAAATCAATGTATGGAAATAGTAAAAAATGCAGTAGATGGAGGACATAAGATTTTATTATTTTCAGGATATTCTTCAATGTTTTGGTATCTAGAACAAAAACTGAAAGAAGAAAATATTAGATATCTAAAATTAACAGGACAAACTAAAGTTGATGAAAGAATGAATTTAGTTAATGAATTTAATAATAATGAAGAAGTGAAAGTATTTTTAATATCATTAAAAGCAGGTGGAACAGGATTAAACTTAATTGGTGCAGATGTGGTAATTCACTATGACCCATGGTGGAATTTATCTGCAGAAAATCAAGCAACTGATAGAACATATAGGATAGGTCAGAAAAGGAATGTTCAAGTATATAAATTAATCACTAAAAATACTATTGAAGAAAAAATTTATAATTTACAAGAAAGAAAGGCAAAGCTGGCAGATGATATGTTATCTACTAAAGAAACATTTATAAATAAACTTTCAAAAGACGAAATTATGGATTTGTTTGAATAATATATCAAAATAATAGTAAGCCATATACTTGCTATTATTTTGATTTTTGAGTTATAATGCACTTGAAAGAAAGGAACTTTATGAAAGATTATATTACAATAATTGGTGGAGGCTTGGCTCGGAAGTGAGGCAGCATATCAGATTGCTAAAAGAGGAATTAAAGTTAAACTATATGAAATGAAACCTAATACATATTCTCCAGCACATTCTAATAAAGATTTAGCAGAAATAGTCTGCAGTAATTCATTTAAATCTAAATTACATACTAATGCTTGCGGATTACTGAAAGAAGAACTAGAATTGCTGGATTCATTACTTATAAAAGTAGCAAAAGAAGTATCTGTTCCAGCGGGACAAGCTTTGGCCGTTGATAGAGAAAAGTTTTCTGAAAAAGTAACAGAGGAGCTTGAAAAAAATCCTTTAATAGAAATAGTTAGAAAAGAAGTAAAAAGTAAATATTATAATAAGAAATTAATGACAAGCAAATATCTAATTAGTAAAAAAATGATGACAAGCAAATATCTAATTAGTAAAAAAATGATGACAAGCGTATATCTTGATAGTAAGAAGCGGAGATAACAATTATGAGGAAAATAAACAAGAAGATATTTTTTTAGAAGACTTAATTGAAGATGGAATTGTAATTATTGCAACAGGCCCTCTTACAACTGACAATTTATCTAAAGGAATAATTAATTTAATCGGAGAAAAATCACTTTATTTCTATGATGCAGCTGCACCAATAGTCGAAAAAAGCTCAATCAATTTTGATGTTGCTTTTTATGGAGATAGATATGAGCAAGAAAGAAGAAAAGACGAAGAAATAGAAGAATGGAAAGAAAGAATTAAGGCTATTCCAAGTGGTAGTTATATAAATTTACCAATGAATAAAGAAGAATATTATGATTTTGTAAATGAACTTATAAAAGCTGAAGTAGTAACTTTACATGAATTTGAAAAAAAGGAAATTTTCGAGGGTTGTATGCCTATAGAAATAATGGCGAAAAGAGGACTCGATACATTAAGATTTGGACCATTAAAACCAGTGGGATTTACTAATCCAATAACTGGAAAAAGACCATATGCTGTAGTTCAACTTAGACAAGATGATAATGAAGGAACATTATATAATTTAGTCGGATTTCAAACTAATTTAAAATTTGGCGAACAGAAAAGAGTATTTAGTAAGATACCAGGATTAGAAAATGCTGAGTTTATAAAGTATGGAGTAATGCATAGAAATACCTATATTAATTCTAGTTTAATACTAGATGAAACATATAATTTAAAAAATAAAGAAAACGTATATTTTGCAGGTCAGATAACAGGTGTTGAGGGGTATGTGGAATCTATTTCATCTGGATTAATAGCAGGATTAAATGCTGTACAACAAATAAAAAAAGAAAATAAAAAGATTTTATTTAGTGATAAAACAATGATAGGAGCCTTAGCAAAATATATTTCAACTCAAAATGATGATTTTCAACCTATGAATGCTAACTATGGTATATTACCAAAGTTAGAAGATAATATAAAAGATAAAAAATTAAGATATACTGAATTATCTGATAGAGCCTTAAAGTATTTGAAAAAAGATATAAAAACGATTGACATTTGCTTAATTAAATGATAAAATAATACTGTTATTTTATAATGTGTTTTTGCGCATTATAGATAACAGTGTTTTTTTATTGTTTTATTGAGAAAAAATATCAATAGAACATAAAATAAAAATATAAAAATAGGAGGTGAAATTTAAGTGCCAACAATTAATCAATTAGTTAGAAAAGGAAGAAAGACTCCAACAACAAAATCAAAAAGTCCTGCTCTTCAACATGGATTTAACACTATGAAAAATAAACAAACTGATAGAAGATCTCCACAAAAGAGAGGAGTTTGTACAGTTGTAAAAACAGTTACACCAAGGAAGCCTAACTCAGCACTAAGAAAAGTTGCCAGAGTAAGACTATCAAATGGTTATGAAGTAACATCTTATATTCCTGGTGAGGGACACAACCTACAAGAGCACAGCGTTGTTCTTATAAGAGGTGGAAGAGTAAAAGACCTTCCTGGTGTTAGATATCACATTATAAGAGGAACTCTTGATACTGCAGGAGTAAAAGACAGAATGCAAGCAAGATCAAAATATGGAGCAAAGAAACCTAAAAAGTAGGCATTTTTATGAAAACTAAAAAGTAAGCATTTTTATCAAAAGCAAGTATTACAAGGCAACCAAGATAAAATTTTTGAAATAATACTTTTTTGTATATTGAAAAAATTTTATTCGAAGGTTAACGCAGTAAGACGTAGCTTTTCATAAAAATAGAATAGTGCAATATAATTGATAAATTAAGTTTGTACTTAAATTTGAAATAGATTGCATTATACGGAAAAGCAATTAAAAAGCTTTTCAGAGTACCTTGATGTAAGATTTTTGCATCAAAATAAAAAAGGAGGGAAGAATAGTGCCAAGAAAAGGATTTATAGCAAAAAGAGATGTATTACCAGATCCAATTTATAATAGCAAAGTTGTTACAAAATTAATAAACAACGTAATGCTAGATGGTAAAAAAACAGTTGCACAAAATATTGTATATAAGGCATTTGAAGAAATTAAAGAAAAAACAGGAAGAGAACCATTAGAAGTTTTTGAAGAAGCTTTAAACAATGTTATGCCAGTTCTAGAAGTAAAAGCAAGAAGAGTTGGTGGTGCAACATATCAAGTTCCACTTGAAATTAGACCTGAAAGAAGACAAACACTAGGATTAAGATGGTTAGTTACTTATGCAAGAACAAGAAATGAAAAAACAATGTCTGAAAAATTAGCTGCTGAAATACTAGATGCTATTGCAGGAAACGGTGGAGCATTTAAGAAGAAAGAAGATATGCACAAAATGGCTGAAGCTAATAAAGCTTTTGCTCATTACAAGTTCTAAAAAATTAAAACATTCCTCAGCTATTTACGCTTCGAAGATTTGCAAAGCAAATCATTGAAGTACGGATTCTGAGCGAAGCGAAGAAAGGGGAAAAAATATATGGCCGGAGACGGAAGAGAGTTTCCTTTAGAGAAAACAAGAAATATAGGAATAATGGCCCACATAGATGCGGGAAAAACAACTACAACAGAGAGAATACTTTTTTATACAGGTAGAACCCACAAAATAGGTGAAGTTCATGATGGTGAAGCTACCATGGACTGGATGGTTCAAGAGCAAGAAAGAGGTATTACAATTACATCAGCTGCTACAACATGTCAATGGAAAGGCAATAGAATAAACATTATTGATACTCCAGGACACGTTGACTTTACAGTTGAAGTTGAAAGATCTCTTAGAGTTCTTGATGGTGCAGTACTAGTATTAGCAGCCAAAGGTGGAGTTCAACCACAATCAGAAACAGTTTGGAGACAAGCAAACAAATATAAAGTTCCAAGAATGGTATATGTAAATAAAATGGATATAACAGGAGCTGACTTTTATATTTGTATTGACCAAATGAAAGAAAGATTAAAATGTCATCCAGTTCCAATTCAATTACCAATAGGTAAAGAAGATGAATTCAAAGGAATAGTTGATTTACTAACAATGAAAGCATATGTTCATAAAGATGATTTAGGAAAAGACATAGAAGTTGGTGAAATTCCTGAGGATATGAAAGCAGATGCTGAAAAATACAGACAAGAAATGATAGAAGCAGCTGCAGAACAAGATGATGAATTAATGATGAAATATCTAGATGGTGAAGAACTATCAGAAGATGAAATCAAGCTAGGACTAAGAAAAGGAACAATTAACAATTCATTAGTTCCAATGACTTGTGGTTCATCTTATAAAAATAAAGGTGTACAAGAATTGTTAAATGCAATCGTTGACTTCTTACCATCACCAATAGACATCGAAGATGTTAAAGGTGTTGATATGCAAGGAAACGAAGTAGATAGAAAGACAAGTGATAAAGAGCCTTTCTCTGCATTAGCATTCAAAATAATGACAGACCCATTTGTAGGAAAGTTATGCTTCTTTAGAGTATATTCTGGAACTTGCACAACAGGTTCAACTATCTTCAATGCTACTAAAGACAAAAAAGATAGAATAGGAAGAATACTTTTAATGCATGCTAACCATAGACAAGATATTGACAAAGTTTATGCTGGAGATATTGCAGCAGCAGTAGGATTAAAAGAAGTATCAACAGGTGATACTCTATGTGATCCAGATCATCCAGTTATACTAGAATCAATGGAATTCCCAGAACCAGTTATAGATATAGCTATCGAGCCTAAAGACAAGGCAAATAGTGAAAAATTAGGAATAGCTTTAGCAAAGCTTGCTGAAGAAGATCCTACATTCAAGACATGGACAGATCAAGAATCTGGACAAACAATTATAGCAGGAATGGGAGAGTTACACCTAGACATTATAGTTGATAGATTAAAAAGAGAATTCAAGGTAGAATGTACAGTTGGTAAGCCACAAGTTTCTTACAAGGAAACAATCAGAAACAAAGCAAGAGTACAAGGAAAATTTGTACGTCAAAGTGGTGGACATGGACAATATGGTGATGTATGGTTCGAAATGGAACCATTAGAGCCAGGTTCAGGAGTTCAATTTGAAAACAAAATTGTTGGTGGTGTTGTTCCAAAAGAATACATTAAACCAGTAGAAGAAGGATTAAGAGAAGCTGCAATGAACGGAATTCTAGCTGGATACCCAGTTATAGACTTCAAAGCAACACTTGTTGACGGATCTTACCATGAAGTTGACTCTTCAGAAATGGCCTTCAAGATTGCTGCATCAATGGCATTCAAAGAAGGATGTAGAGTTGCTAAATCTGCTCTATTAGAGCCTATCATGAAAGTTGAAATAACAGTTCCAGAAGAATACATGGGAGATGTTATTGGAGATATAAATGCTAGACGTGGTAGAATGGAAGGAATGGAAGCTCAAAGCGGAAACCAAGTAATAAGAGGATTTATTCCACTTTCAGAAATGTTTGGATACGCAACAGACTTACGTTCAAAAACTCAAGGAAGAGGAACATACTCAATGGAACCATCTCATTATGAAGAAGTTCCAAAATCAATATTAGATCAAATCGTAACATCAAGAGCTAAGAAAAGTGCCGAATAATACTTGCTTTTTTTAGAAAAATGTTATAGAATAAAAATGCTATATCGTGAGCATTAAATAAAAACGATAAAAAATAAGTTATTAATGTTTAAAAAATTAATAAATAAAAAATTTAAAGGAGGAATTTAAAAATGGCTAAGGAGAAATTTGTTAGAAGTAAGCCACACGTAAACATTGGTACAATTGGTCACGTAGACCATGGAAAAACAACAACAACAGCAGCTATTACAAAATGGTTAAGTTTTAAAGGTCAAGCTCAATTTGAAGATTATAGTCAAATTGATAGCGCACCAGAAGAGAAAGCAAGAGGAATCACAATTAACACAGCACACGTTGAATATGAAACAGATAACAGACACTATGCACACGTTGACTGCCCAGGACACGCAGACTACGTAAAGAACATGATCACAGGTGCTGCACAAATGGATGGAGCAATATTAGTTGTTTCAGCAGCTGATGGTCCAATGCCTCAAACAAGAGAGCATATACTATTAGCAAGACAAGTTGGAGTTAAATATATCGTTGTATACTTAAATAAATGCGATATGGTTGATGATCCAGAATTATTAGAATTAGTTGAAATGGAAGTTAGAGACTTATTATCAAGTTATGGTTTCCCAGGAGACGAAATTCCAATCGTAAAAGGATCTTCACTAAAAGCATTAGAGTCTACATCAAAAGATCCAGATGCTCCAGAATATCAATGTATAAAAGAACTTATGGATGCAGTTGATAACTATATACCAACACCAGATAGACCAATTGATCAACCATTCTTAATGCCTATCGAAGACGTTATGACAATTTCAGGAAGAGGAACAGTTGTAACAGGTAGAGTAGAAAGAGGAACATTAAAGATTCAAGACGAAGTTGAAATAGTAGGTCTTGCAAAAGAAAGTTCAAAAACAGTTGTTACAGGTGTTGAAATGTTTAGAAAAACACTTGATTCTGCAGAAGCGGGAGATAACATTGGTGTTTTATTAAGAGGAACACAAAGAAATGAAGTTGAAAGAGGTCAAGTTCTTGCTCAACCAGGAACAATTCATCCTCATACAAAATTCAAAGCGCAAGTATACGTTCTAACTAAAGAAGAAGGTGGACGTCATACACCATTCTTCAATGGATATAGACCACAATTCTACTTTAGAACAACAGACGTTACTGGACTAATTGATTTACCAGAAGGAACAGAAATGGTTATGCCAGGTGATAACATCGACATGACAATTGAATTAATCACTCCAATCGCTATTGAGAAGGGATTAAGATTCGCTATTCGTGAAGGTGGAAGAACAGTAGGTTCAGGTGTTGTTGCAGATATATTAGAGTAACAAATACAGTAATAGCAAGGGTTACAAGAAATTGTAGCACCTTGCTATTTTTATTATTATCTACTTTTTTTATATCATAATAAAATTTTATAAAAGCCATTGAATAATTAAAATTCTGAATATATAATTACATACAAGGAGGAACTTATGAAAGCAAAGGATTTTAGAAAAAAGCAAGAGAAGTATTAAAAAAGCAAATTAATGAATAAAATATTCAATAAATAATTGACATTTAAACGCTTTAATTATATACTTTGAGTTATATAAAGCAATATAAAAGTAGGAAGGAATGAAACTTAATATGAGAAAAATATTTGTAACAATAGCTATCTTAACTTTTATGACTATTTTAGCAGGAACTGTATATGCAATAACGGGAACAGTAAACACTCAAAATCTAAATTTAAGAGATAAGCCAAGTACATCAGATTCTAATGTTATAACGCAATTAAGCAAAGATACAACAGTAAATATATTAGAAGAACTAGATGAATGGTATAAAGTATCTTATGATAGTAATGAGGGTTATGTTAGCAAGCAATATCTAACAGTAAATTCTAATTCAGACACAGGGACTGTAACTCCAAATCCAAATCCAAGTGATAATCAAGTAACTGTAAGTGAAGATGGACAGGGAAAAGTATTATCAGATGCAATTGTTTATTCACTTCCACTTATAAATGCAACAAAAGTATCAAATCTTTCTACTAATACTAGTGTTACTATAATTTCAGAAGTTGGTAAATGGAAATATATTTTAACAGACGAAATATCTGGTTGGGTTTTAGCAGATAAAGTAGAAGGGACTGTTAAGAAAAATAATCAGGTAGAAGGAAATAATGTAGTAGAAGAAAACAACCAAGGTAATGATCAAACAGGAGAGAACAATCAAAGTAATAATCAAATAGGAGAAAATAATCAAAGTGTTAATGAATCAGGAGAAAGCAACCAAAGTAATAGCCAAATAGAAGAAAATAATGTTTTAGAAAGTAATGGACAAACAAGTGAATATCCAAAAACAATGTATGTAAATGTAAATGATTTGAATGTCAGAGAACAAGCATCAACAAGTTCTGATGTACTTACAAGTGTAGAAAAAAATGATGAAATAAAAGTAACAGGAGAATCAGGAGATTGGTACGGTATAGAAATAAATGGAACAAAAGGATATGTAAAGAAAGAATATCTTTCTAACAGTAAAGTATAAAAAAATTAAAAGACAATTTAATAGCGGGGCACGGAAGGAACTTATGAAACATAGAATTTTATGTGCTCTAGCAATTATTCTAATAATAATTATATTAGGGCTACATCATAATGGTGTAGCTCTATTTGAATATAAAGGCTTAAAAGAAGGAAAATTTATAATTGAAATATGTAGTGATGCCAAAGAAAGAGAGTATTATGAAGTTTATAATGGAATAATTGAAAATAAAAAGTTTTTAATATATGTTCCTAAAGAAAATCAAAAACTAGATTATGGTGATAAGATAAAAGTAACAGCAAATTATGAAGAACCATCTAAAGCAGCCAATACAGGAAACTTTGATTATTCATTATACTTAAAAACTAAAAAGATATATGGGATATTTAAGGTTGAAAAAATAGATAAAATAGCAAAATCAAATGATAAATCAATCATTTATAACATTCAAAAACATATTAAAGAAAGCTTTAGAAAAAATTTAAAAAAGGAAAATGCAGAATTAGCAATAGGGTTGCTTTTAGGAGATAGAAGCAATATATCAGAAAAGGTACAAGAAGATTTTAAAAATGCAAATTTAACACACATGCTTGCAATATCAGGAGCACATTTTTCTTATGTAATAATACTTGTAACATGGATTTGCAAAAGACTAAAGAATAAGCGAGTTGAGCAGGTTTTATTAATTATTTCAATAATAGGATTTATGAATCTTACGGGAAATACACCATCAGTTGTTAGAGCAGGAATAATGAGCATTATGGTAGTTCTAGCAAGTATACTAAAAAGAAAAAATGACTTCTACACAACATTAAGTTTATCTCTTATTATACAAATTTTATATAATCCATATGTAATATTTGATTTAGGATTAATTTTATCATATAGTGGAGTTGTAGGAATAGTAACTTTTTACGAATTTTTTAAACAAAAAATCAAACTAAAAACAGTAAGTGTAACACTATCTGCCAATGTACTGATAGTACCAATAATGATTTATAATTTTAACACTATCTCATTTACATTTGTTATTTCTAATGTACTAGCATCCGGATTACTTGGAATAATAGTTATAATAGAATTTATTTCCGCCATATTTAGCTTTAAACCGATTTTTATTATATTAGATATACTTTTATCAATTTTAACTAGAATAGCAAATTTCTGCTCTAATCTTCCATTTTCAAAAATATATGTAACAAATCAAACTATATACTTAATTATAGCTATTTATGTTGTAATTTATATAGCTACTAAAATGAAAAAGAAATCCATACCAATAATAATTATTTTCATAATTGTTTTTAATTTTTCAAGTGAAATTTATAATTATATTAAATTTGGAAAAGATGAATTGCAAATAAATTTTGTAAATGTTAATCAAGGTGACTGTACACTTTTAATTAACAAAGGTAAAACTATTATGATAGATACAGGAGGAACAGTTAACTCAAGCTATGACATTGGAGAAAATATATTACATAGATATTTATTATATAAAGGAATTAATAAGCTGAATTATCTAATGCTAAGTCATTTTGATGCAGACCATTGTCAAGCAGGAATTTTTATTTTAGAGAATATGAAAGTAGAAAATTTAATTATATCAATTCAACCTGAAAACAGTGAATTTTACAAAAAAATAACGAATATATGTAAGCAAAAAAATATCAATATTATATATGTAAAAAAAGGAAATACACTAAAAATAGCAAATCTAAATATTGAAATATTACATCCTAATAGTAATTTCATTACAGAAAATAAGCTAAATAACAATGCTTTAGTTTGTAAAATTAAATATTATAATTTTAAAATGCTATTTACTGGAGATATAGAAAAAGTTGCAGAGAAACAGTTACTAAATGAAGACTTATCAGCAGACATTTTGAAAGTAGGACATCACGGTTCAAAAACATCAACGACGCAAGAATTCTTAGATAAAATAAATCCTAAAATAGCTTTAATTGGAGTTGGAAAAAATAATAAATTTGGACATCCAAATGATGAAGTTATAAAAAGATTAAAAGATAAAAAAGTTAAAATTTTCAGAACAGACATAGATGGAGAAATAAATATAAATGTAAACAAAAATGGAATTGTTGTATTGTAATTTAAAAATCCGTATGGTAAAATAAAAAAAGTTAAATGGAAATAAGTAAATAAAGAAATATAAATGAAGGAGAAAAATATATATGAAAAAAGGTATTTTAATTACAATAATAGTAGTTATTTTAGTAATAGTTGGAGGAGTAGCGGGATTATTATTTTTTTATAATTCGTCATTAAAAGCAATTAGTGAAAATGAAAGCAATGAAATAGTAGTTGAAATTGCAAAAGGCTCTACGGCTACTGATATTGCAAAGGTATTAGAAGAAAATAAGTTGATTAAAAATAGTTTAGTATTTAAGTTATATACAAAACTAAATAATATTTCAGGAATGCAAGCAGGAACTTATAAATTGAATCAAAATATGGATGTATCAGAAATAATAGAAATTTTAAAAAAAGGGACAGATTATTTTCCAGATGAAATAAATATTACTTTTCTTGAAGGAAAGAACATGAGATGGATAGCAAAACAAATAGCAGAAAATACAAATAATACAGAAGATGATGTATTTAGCAAATTAGAAGATAAAGAATATATTAAATCTTTAATAGAAAAATATTGGTTTTTAACAGATGATATTTTAAATGAAAATATTTACTATCCACTAGAAGGTTATTTATTTCCAGATACCTATAACTTTTCAAGTAAGGATGTAACAGTTGAACAAATATTTACTTCAATGTTAGATCAAATGGAAGATAAATTAAATGAATTTAAAGCTGATATAGAATCAGAAGAATTTTCAGTTCATAAAGTTTTAACAGTAGCATCAATTGTTGAGCTAGAGGCAGCAAATGTAGAAGATAGAAGCGGAATTGCAAGTGTAATATATAATAGACTAAAGAAAAATATGTCTTTAGGAAGTGATGTTACAACTTATTATGCAATAAAGGTAGATATGTCTGAAAGAGAATTATATCAAAGTGAGCTTGATAAATATAATCCATATAATACTAGAGGACCAAAGATGGAAGGAAAGCTTCCTGTTGGACCAATATCAACAGTTGGAATTGAATCAATAAAAGCAGCTTTAAATCCAGATGATACTGATTATTTGTACTTCGTTTCAGATAAGAATGGAAAGAATTATTTTGCAACAACACAAGCAGAACATGATAAAAATGTACAGAAAATAAAGAACAGTGGTTTATGGTATAATTTTGATGATTAACAGTAAATATATAGCAATATTTAGTATAATTAGAATATTTTAGGAAATAATCCTACTAAGATAAAATGATTTGAAAGGGGGATATGTTAGTTTGTAAGACTAGCATAAACTATCAATTATGAAAAAATCAATCTTAGTAGGATGTATTTTTGTAGCTATAATAGCTGGAATAACAATAGGAATTATAGTTCATGTATTTAATGACACTAATTTGGAAAAAGCAACACTTGAAGAAGTTGAAAATGCAAATAAAATGATTGAAAAGGAAGTTAATATTATTCAAACAGGAACATCTGAGGAAAAAACTACGCCTAATACTAAAATAGTATATGAAACTTTTTATACAAATTGCAATCATATGGAAAATGTTATAGAAGACATAGAAAATGAAGATGTTAACCAAAATAAAGATTATTTTATAAATAAATACTTGGATTGGAAAGTAAATAATTTTTCAGAAGATACAGTGGAATTGTATAAGGAAATAGAAGGGATTTGTGATAAACATTATATAGTAAAAGAAAAAGACGGATATATTGCAGTATATAATTTAGATTCTGAAAATAATCAGAATTTAAAAGAAGTAACAGAAATATATGTTCAATATCTACCAGAAGAAGATGTTGAACTATTGAAAAATGGTATTAATGTAATAGGAGACAATGATTTAGCAAGAGTACTTGCTGATTTTGAATAAGTGTATCAATATTAATTTGATATCAAAAAACTCAAGCAACTTACTTTAAAGAGCTTGAGTTTTGACTTTTATTAACTTCAAGGGTAAACCACGGGTTATAATCCGTGGATTGCTATAAAATATTACAAATAACAGTATATGAATTTTTTATATTCGATTACTTGTCTTTGTTAGCTTCAGATGAGTTTTTCTTTAAATCCTCTTTTTTTGGAAGATATCCTTTTTTATAAAAATGATCAATGTAGCCTAAAAGTGCAAGTACAGCTAGACAAACAGCAAAGGCATATATATATACGTCAAAGTGAACTGGTATATTATATATATTTATTATCATAGAACTTACAACAGCTATGTATAAAAGTACTGTTGATAATTTACCATACCATCTGCTAGATACAACTAATTGCTTTCCATATAGGAAAGATGCACCAGAAATTAGTATTAAATCTTTTGAAATTAAAACCAACACAATCCATATTGGAATAACTCTTTTTATATATAATGTTATCAAGGTTGAAATTTGAGTAAGTTTATCTGCTAAAGGATCCATTAACTTACCAAAGTCTGTAATAGCATTAAACTTTCTTGCAATAAAACCATCTAAAACATCTGATAAAGACGAAATAGTGAAAAGTACTAAAGCAGAAAGATAATTATTTAATGATATTGATATAATTATAAATGGTATAAAAATGAACCTAATAATTGTTAGTACATTTGGTAAAACTTTTATATATTTCATATATTATTTCCTCCATTATTTGTAACCAATTTAATTTAAAGTTTATAGTTTATTTTACTTCAAAAGTAAGTTTATTATCTTTATTATCAATATAAATCTTTTGACCATTCTTTAGTTCTGACCTTAATATCATTTCTGAAAGTTCATCTTCTATATATCTCTGTACAGCTCTTCTTAGAGGTCTAGCGCCATACTTAACATCTGTGCCTTTTTCTAATAGATATGATTTAGCTTCCTTAGATACATACATTTTTATGTCTCTATCATTTAAAACATTTTGTGTATCTTTAAGCATTAAATCAACTATTCTTGTAAGTTCATCATTATTAAGTGAATCAAATACTACTATTTCATCAACTCTATTTAAGAACTCAGGCCTAAAAGTTTCTTTTAAACTTTCTTGTATTTTATTTTTTCTAAATTCAGATGTTGAACCAAATCCAATAGAATTTAGATTTTGATTTGAACCAACATTTGATGTCATTATTATTATAGTATTCTCAAAACTTACAGTATTACCTTGGCTATCTGTTAATCGACCATCATCAAGTACTTGTAATAATATATTAAATACATCGCTATGTGCTTTTTCAATCTCATCTAAAAGAACGATTGAATATGGATGTCTTTTAACTTTTTCAGTAAGCTGACCACTATCATCATATCCGATATATCCAGGAGGAGCTCCAATTAGTTTAGCTGTTGAATTACTTTCCATATATTCTGACATATCTATTCTAATAATAGAATCCTCATTACCGAAAAACTTCAACACATAGAGCCTTAGCAAGTTCTGTTTTACCAACACCAGTAGGACCAACAAATATAAATGAAGGAGGTCTTTTTGTACTCTTTAATCCAGCACGATTTCTTCTAATAGCACGACTTACTGCAGTAACAGCTTCGTTTTGACCAATAACTCTTTTATGAAGATTATCTTCTAAAGAAAGAAGTTTCTTTGTTTCTTCCTCAGTAATTTTTTGTACAGGAATTTTAGTCCAGTTCTCAATTACTTTTGCTATATCCTCAACTGTAAGTTCAACTGGTTTCATTTTTGATTCTATACTATTTATTTCTTGAATAATAGAACATTCTTGCATTTTAAGTTCAGCAGCCTTTTTGTAATCATCAGTTGAATCAGCTTGTGCTGCCTCTTCTTTTTTAGCTTGTATGTCTGCTAATTTATTTTTTAATATTTCTAAATTATACAAATCCTTATTATCCAAGTTAATTCGAGAACATGCCTCATCTAACACATCAATAGCTTTATCAGGTAAGAATCTATCATGGATATACTTTTCAGATAAAGTAACAACTTTATCAATTACATCATTAGAAATTTTTACCTTATGATAATTTTCATAATATCCTTTAATTCCTTTTAAAATTTCAATACTATCACTAACACTTGGTTCTTCAACCATTACAGGTTGAAATCTTCTTTCTAAAGCTGTGTCTTTTTCAATATATTTTCTATATTCATTTAACGTAGTAGTACCAATTAATTGAATAGTACCATCAGCTAAAGAAGGTTTTAGTATGTTAGCAGCATTCATAGAATGATCTGCATCACCTGCACCAATGATATTATGTATTTCATCAATGACTAAAATGATGTTTCCAGCTAATTTACACTCTTCAATGATATTCTTCATTCTGGCCTCAAATTGACCCCTAAATTGAGTACCAGCAACAACAGCAGTCATATCCAACAAATAGACTTCTTTATTTAGAAGCTTAGCTGGAACATCACTATTTACTATTCTTAAAGCTAGTCCTTGAGCAATAGCTGTTTTACCAACACCGGGCTCACCAATTAAACAAGGATTATTTTTAGTACGTCTATTTAATATTTGAATAATTCTTGAGATTTCTTTATCTCTACCAATAACGCTATCAATTTCACCATTTTTAGCTTTATCAGTTAAATTTGTACCATATGTATTTAATGTTTTTCTCTTTTTATTATTATTTACCTTAGTTTCAGTTTTAACATTTTTTCTCTCAGAAGATGAGGCATTAGTATCATCTTTCTTACCACCAAACATACCAGAAAAAATATTACCAAGAGGAATAGCAAATCCCATTGGACCGTTTTCTGATTCTCCATCTAATTCTTCATCATCAACTTCTTCTAGGTTAATACCTTGCAAAGAAAGATTTGATGATAAATCTTTAAACATTTCATTTAACTGATTTGTCATATTATTAATATCTTCATTAGAAAGATTGCTATTACTGTTTTGAATTGTATTAAGAGGATTTATACCTCTCTTTTTAGCACAATCATAGCAATATCCTAAAGTTTCCATTTCACCTTTGCTGTTAGGCTTATGCATAAATATAACAGCAGTATTTTTTTTACAATCTGAACATAACATATTTTTGACTCCAATCTACTCTATATTGTATCTTAAAAATAGCATTTAGTCAATAAAAATCATGTATTTTTATGTGACAATACTTGCCACAACTATCTTTTAATGTTATAATAAAATTAATATTTTTAGAGGAGCAAACTATGGATAAAAAAGTAAGAAATGTATTGTACGTAATTATAATAATTATATGTATAATTTCAATAATTATAGGAGTTTATGAACAATTCTTCAAAAAGGAAGAAGACGAAGATATAGGCTCTAATCCATTTGGAGGAGACTCATCATCTAATTCAATTTCATATGAGGAAATAAAACAGAGTTTTAAAGATTTATTTAAAAATGAGTTTAATTCTGAATATGACGACTCAGATATAGAAAAAGAAGATGAATCAAAACCATTAGTGTATACAGCAATAGATTTAGAAGAGGAAAAAGATGGTAAGTACAATGTAAATGTGTCAATTCCATTTATCAACGTAAAAGGAATAAAATATAACGAGACTACTGAAAATGTATTTGTAAAAAAATTAAACGATATAGCAGATGCAGAACTATATACAATATGTGATATAAACTATACAGCATACATCAATAATGACATTTTATCTGTAGCAATTATGGCTTCTATAAAAGAAGGAGATAGTGCTCAAAGAATTATTATTGAATCTTATAATTATAATTTAAAAACAAAGAAAGATGTTTCAATAGAAGATATTATAGAAGAAAGAGGAATTGATTCAAAAGCAGTTGAAAAAAGAATAAAAACTATCATAAATAAGGTAGCAGATGATGCAGAATCAATGCAAAATACAGGATATAATGTTTACTCGAGAGATACAGAAAGTGCAATTTATCAAATTTCTGGAATAGATAACTTTATACAAGGACCAGAAGGTGAACTTTATATAATCTATGCCTACGGAAATAATGCATTTACATCAGAAATGGACATAATAGAAATATAAATTATTTTTGTAAAAGTAAAATATATTAAGTAATTATGAATTATATTTTACTTTTACAATTTATTTAAAATTAAATTTTGGTCAAGTGAAAAAGTAAATGCAATCTGTAATAAAATTAAATTTTACAAAAATTTAATTAAAACAGTTGACAAAAGCAATATATTAGTATTATAATAAGTAATGTCGTAGCTAAAAGTTATGATATGCAGATATGGCGGAACTGGTAGACGCACAGGACTTAAAATCCTGCGGACTAATAATCCGTCCCGGTTCGATTCCGGGTATCTGCACCATAGTAATATCAAGGGTTTGATAGATTCCTCTTGGTATTATTTTTTTATGTTTTTTTCAAAGTTCTAATGAAAGTTCTAATGAAATTGTTATAACTTTTTATGCAATTTTTCTTTTGTTTAATATGTTGCTCATAGTATTAGCTGATTTCTCTTTTGCAGTAGTATCTAAATGAGCATAAATATTAGCAGTAGTGTTGTATGAACTATGACCTAACCACTCTTGAATCTCTTTCATACTTATACCATTTGCAAGTAGTATACTAGCGCAACTATGTCTTAAATTATGAAGTGTAATTCTTCTTAGCCCTACACTTTCTATAAACTCTGGAACTTTATCCGTTATGGTATCAGGTTTAAACAACATACCATCATCTTTAACACAAATATAGTTGTCTTCATTACTATATGCATTTCCATACAATTTTTTATTTTTATTTTGTCTAATTTTCTCTTTAAGCAATAAATCTCTAATATTATCAATTAAAGGTAATGACCTATAACTAGATTTGTTTTTCACTTTATCTTTTCTTACCATAACTCTTTTATGTTCTGTTGTAGCTTGTGTAACTTTATGTTTAATCGTAATGGTATTATTGGTAAAATCTATTGCACTCCATTTTAAGCCTAATATTTCAGACCTTCTAAGTCCATAGCAAGTAGCTATACTTATTATTATCTCCAACGGATTATTTTTTACTTTTTCCAGTAATTCCATAGCTTCTTCTTCATTATAATAACTTGCAATATAGTCATCAGGAGTAGCAACTATTGTTCTATTATCAGGATTATAAGGAATAATACCTAATTGTACAGCATCATTTAAAGCTTTATGAATATTTTGATGATAATGAAATACTGTATTTTTGCTAACTAATTTTCCTTTATTTTTTCCTTTTGTGAGAACCCTTTTATATTGATAGTCATAAAAGTTTTGTATATGAATTGGCTGTAAATCTTGAAGTGTTACATCAACTTCATCAAAATATGGTGCTATAATTCCTGTTACATTTGTTTTATAAGTTGAACTTGTTGTTTCTTCTTTTGTTTCTTTTTGCTTTTCTGCCCATTCTCTCATATAATCAGAAAATTTTTGTTGGGTGATACTATCTGTAATAGAAGAATTTATTTTCATATTTTGATTATTTAATTCTTCTTCAAATGATTTCCTTATTTCTTCTGCTTTATTTTCCGCTTCTTTCTTAGCTTTATTATGAAGTCTTTTTTGTTTCTTATCAACTTCTTTTATCTTAGTACTATTCCATTTATATTGATAACCCTTTATTTTATCATTATAGTATAAGACAGCGTAATAAGTTCCTTTCTTTACTTGTAAGCTAACTGTTACATTTATCATACATTTCTCCTTTCTAAGTCTTATAACAGTTTATATTTAGCTCACTATATAATAATCTATTTTACATAGTAGCATATAGTGAGCTAATTTGTCTACTGTCTTTTTAAGTATTCAATTACTTTGCTCTTTAAAATTCGATAACTTCTTCCACATTTAAAGGATTCTATTTCTTTATTTTGGAGCAATTTATACGCTAATGTTCTTCCAATGTTGCCTAAAAGTTCTCTTAACTGCTCAAGTGTTAAAACATCAGGATATTCTTCAAAAATATCTTCTGTAACTTCCATTATTGTTCAACTCCTTTATTCTTAATATATTCTGTTAATATAATATTCCAATATAAGTAATAACAGTAAGAAACACTATCTCCGTTTTTGTTTCCTTTTATTTTTCCCATTATGTTTTCATCATAAAATTTTTTTACAAAATTTTTATCATCATCTGAATCTTTTCTTAAATCTTCTATGTACTTATACCAATAACTTCTAATTTGATTTACATCTTCTACAATAAGTTTTTCCACTTCTTTTTGAGTTTCCTTAACCTCTTCTAATGTGCGTTTCTTGCCGGTAAGAATATCTATATCCCAATCCATATTTGGAACAGAATCATAATCAAAACCAGTTTTGGTAACCTCAGTTGAAAGAATTTCCATAAGAAGTTGGATGCTTTCTAATTTCTTTTTTGTATCTATAACTTCTTTAAGTTCTTTAACAGTCATATTTTTTAAGTCATAATCGTTTACTACTCTTTCTTTTTCCTCATCTTCTAATCCAGCCAAAATGAGTAATTTCCTTACTCCAAAATTTGCAACAGGTTGCAAATCTGGAAATGTTTGGGCAATTTTCATAAAGTTATATGCAGTTCTCTGACTGTAATTGACCTCATTTTTCAACCATTTTGTAAACTCTCCATAGGATAGATTTGCTTTTACTTGTAGCATTTCTTTTCCAATCTTAATAATATTTTCTGCTGTTGTAACTGTAAGCACCTTTATTTTAGCTGTGCTATCTTGTAAGTTAAATGTTGTTAGTTTGTTTTGATTTTCCATTGTAATTTCCTCCTTAATATAGTTTTTTAACTAATTTTGAAACCCTAACTCTTCATAAAGTTTTTGTCTTAGTTCTTCGTGCTCTTCATCATAAATTGTAAAATCTCTACATACTTCTTTAGTCGTAAAGTTAAGCAAAAACGCAATGTCTATATCTTCATCAAAAGTTAATGGGTTAATACCAATATTTCTCAAAACCTTTATGTGACTTTCAAAAGTATCTTCAGAATAGTTGTATTCTTCTTTTGCTTTTGTAAAACCTTTTTTGTTTATGTCTGTTACTAATTTACACAACTTTTCCGCTTCTTTTTCAGTCAATCTTCTATCACTTTGAATTGCAAGTATTGCATAATCTAAACGATAAAAAGGTTCTGTATAAAATATAGGCTCTACATATCTTCTAAAGCATTCATCTGATATATTTGCATTATAGTAATTATTAAGTGTCTTATCTATCTGTAAAGTATGCTTCTTGTTATAGTATAAGCGTTTATTTTTAAGTCTTAATTCTGTTCTAAAAACATTTTTATATTCTTTTATATCAAGCTCAACTCGTGATGATTTTTTTCTAGTTTTTAGTCTATCTTTACGCTCTTGTTCTTTATCATACACAATTACTTCTGTATATGAACTGATAGGCTTATATTTTATACCAACACCATCTTTAAGTGCTTCTTTACAAACTCCATAAAAATTATTTCTACTTATGTTTAGGATACACATAAGAGCTTGTCGCTCAGCAAATGGATTTTCTTCAAACTCGAAATCGTGCTTATAATCAATACGATTAAGTTTATTTTCTATTTCTAGCAAATCAATATCAACTCCAATGCTTTCTAGTAATTCTAATGTATCTTGATATATTTTTTCTTCGCTTTTATCTACTATTGCATTATGTTCTAAAGTTACAAAAACATAGTCATCTGCATATTTATAATGGCAATAACGCAAACTATAATTACCATACTTGCCTGTGAAAATATAGTGTCTTTTATAGAACCTATCATAATCTTTGAAGTAGAAATAAAAAGGGTTTCTAGCTTTAAGATGAAATTTTGTTTTAATCTTAGGAGCTCTTAATCTTTTACATCTCCATCTTCTGTGAACACCATATACAACATCACTTTTGAAGTCATAAAATAAAATATCTTTTTCAGATGGCTTAACTCTAAATTGAAGTGTCATCGTATCAGTAATACCATCTATCAATGTTTTTCACCTCCTTTTTTATAAATTTTGAAATTAGTATTATTAAGATAGGTTATATACTTTATTTTTTAGCATTTCACTATAATACAGTAGTAAAATAATGCGGTAGAAGTGAGCGGAGCGAACGCATAAAAACATTTTTAGGTAAACTATCTTATAACTATATTGGAAAATTAAAAGAAAAAATTAGTGATTTGATGCAAAAAAAGCATAACAAATAACAGTTATGCTCCTACAAATTCAAATTTTTAATTATGTATTGACTTATTATAAATGTTATGTTATAATATACTTATCGAAAGGTGAATTTGTGATTAGAGCATAAATTCTAATTTTTAAGAGTAGCTACCAACTACTCTTTTTTAATTTTACAATAAATATTATATCACATAAAAAGTCATTTGTCCAGTTAAGTGGAAATCTTACTCTCACAATGTTTTTGTAACTTTTAATTTGCTTGTAGGACAGTAGAGTACCTCAAAATAATAAAAAAGCCTCTATTTTAGAGGCTTTTTACAACTTTAATAAAAAAAAATTACTTAAAAATCAATCAAAAGCATTGGTATATCAATGTTTTAACTCAACACAAAATAAAAGCTGGTGTAAGTAAAAGTGACATCAGCTCCTAAGTTAATAATTTATTCTAAAATTGGCATTATTCTAGGAGTGTACCAGCAACCTATACAGGAAACAAAAAAGAGGGGGCTAATAAGATTAAGCACCCCTATACATCTTTTACTCTTTCTATCATTCGTTTATAATACTTCTCATCAATTTCTATTCCAATACATTTTCTATTGTTTTCAATACAACTTAACGCACAACTTCCGCTTCCGATGAAAGGGTCTAGCACAATTTCATTTTCTTTACTACTCTGTAAAATAAATCTACTAAACAATTCAATCGGCTTTTCGGTAGGGTGGTTGGTCTTGTGTAGAATGTTTGATATATCATAAATTACATCTTCTGTTATATAATCTATTGTATTTTTAATAGGTTCTATATCTTCTATTAAGTTGCTTACTCCTAAACGATTTATAGGAACAGATTTTCCTTTTCTTAGTTGCATAATCATCTCATAAGCTCCCATATATGAGCAATTACTAGATGTTTTGTTCCCTTTAACCCAAATAATTGTGTTGCAATGTATAAAGCCCACTTGCTTAGCAATTTGTAACATTGTATCGTAGTTTTGATAGTTACTCATCAAATAACAATGACCTCCGCTTCTTTAATACTTTATATAATAGTGGTAGCCATTGGTCAAATTTAATATCATTATGAGTAAATAACTTTCCGCTTCTTATGTTTTTTATTGTTTCATCATCATTATTTTTAATGTCGAATATACCACCGACAGTATTTTTTGCCATTTTTTTGTTTTCCGCCGTGTCTTGTCAGTTTGTAGGGTGGGTCACTGACTATCATATCAATACTATTTTCAGGCATTGCCTCCAGCACTTCCAAACAATCTTTATTAAACAACATCAAATTTTCTGTTTCATAATCTGCTTTTGTATCATTATCAATTAAAAAATCCATTTTAGAAAATCAGCTCCTCTTTTAAGGTTGCCTTATCTAAAATGGTGCAACTTCTTATAATATTTTTTAGATAAATTTTACATCTATCTATTATTATTATAACACATTTGTTCGCATTTGTCAAGTTAGGTGGAAAATCTTAAAAGCCTCACTGTGCCTCACTTTTAAAGATTATATTTTTTAAAAATTTATGAACTTTTTTTAAAAAAGTGATTCACAAAGTTCATAAATTATGATACAATTATTATAGTCAAAAGCAAGAGCGAGAAGCACTTTATAAATTTGACTAATATAAGAAAAAAAGGAGATGGTCAAATTGATTGTTTTAAAAAAAAACAAAAAAGAATATATAGTTGCCTAACTTTGGTCGGTCATACAACTATATATTCACTAGAACATTACTTTTACAAGTAAGTCTATTTATATTTTAACACATAAAGCTCTATTTGTAAAGGTAATGAACTACTAACAAAATATTGTAATTGTTAGTATTAAATATATTTTACAAATGGAGGTTTTTTATTATGAAATTTAGTAAAATCAAGCTTCAAATGGTACAAGAACATAATTTTAATTACAATAGTCAAAAAATCACATCATCAAAAGATATTGTAAATACTATAAATAAGTATGAACAATTAGAAAAAGCAACAGAAGAACATATTATTTTGATTTGTTTAAATAACAAAAATCAAATAGTTGCTTATTCAGAAGTTGCAAAAGGTGGCACAAATTTTTGCAACTTAGATATAAAGTCAATATTTAAGACAATTTTATTATCTAATAGTAGCAAATTCATATTGGTACATAACCATCCAAGCGGAGATATAAAGGCTAGTGAGAGAGATTTAAAAGTAACAAAACAATTAGAACAAGCTAGTCAACTTATGAACATACAATTTTTAGACCACTTAATAATTGCAGGAAATGACTATGTTAGTTGTATGAATTAGCTAATATTATGGAGGTTGAGCAAATAATAATTGCTCAACTTCCTAAACATCAAAAAATGGAAGATTCAGATACATCATCTACTATATTATATAAATAATATTATAGTCGGTGTTGTATTTCTTCCATATCACGGTGATATAAATTATATATAAAAATTTTTATAAAAGGATTTGAGTTAATCATAATGTTAATTATGTTTAAGTCAGAACATAAAAACATAGAAAATCATATAGTGAGTTAAACATAATTATACAAAAAACTATGAAAAATCAGTTAAACATAATTTTAAAAGACCAACTATTAAATGTCAACATTTTTTTGAAAAATATTTAAAAAAATTTTTGAGTTAATTTTTGGTACAACAA
>CANQLO010000014.1 GCA_947624715.1 uncultured Clostridia bacterium | reverse complement strand
ACTACATTTAATTTATTATTTTTTACTTCAAATAAACTTCCTGTAAAAATTGGTCTATTTTCTTCTGTACTTATTGCAAATATTGTTTTTCTAATCATATCTTTAAGTACATTTTGTTCTATTTCAATAGAATTTTCAATATTTATTTCTGGAAGTTCTGGAAATTCTTCTGGATTCATTGTAGCTAACTTATATAATGAACCTTCACATTCTATTACTAATAAGTTTTTTTCATTTACTTCTATTTTTATTTCAGTATCAGGAAGTTTTCTTATTATTTCACTAAACATTATAGCATTAACAACTGTTGCTCCTTGTTCTTCTACTTTACAATCTTTTATAATATATTCTATTCCTAATTCTAAATCATAACATGTAAATTTAATATCATTATCATTAGTTTGAATAAGTATTCCTTCTAATATTGGCATTGTTGTTCTAATAGCAACAGCTTTAGTTACGGAATTAATAGCTTTAAGCATTTTTTCTTTATCACAAATAAGTTTCATAATTTTTTTTCTCCTTTTTATAATAATATAATAAATATATATAGTAGTAGTAATAGTAGGTGCTGTGGATTGTGTGGAAAATTCATCTAAGTGCTTAAATGCCTACGGAAATCGATGTTGATAACTTTGTGGATAACTTTGATTTTTATCCACACAATTAAATAAGTTATCCACATTTTGAGTTATTCACATTTTATTCACAGGTTATCAACAGGTATGTTGTGGATAACTAATGTAGCTATTCCGTAAGAAGAATTACACTTTTTAATATCAAACAAAATTTTTACAAACATAAATTTTATTAATGAATGTTTTTTATTGATATTTAGGTTAGTTGCTAGAAAGTAGTATTTTTTTCACACTTTCCACAATCATTTTTGTATTTGAATTTGTTTTTATTTCTTTTTCTATTTTATTACATGCGTGCATTACTGTTGTATGATCTCTTTTTCCGAAATCATTTCCTATCTGTGGCAGTGACATTTGTGCAACATTTCTACATAAATACATTGCAATTTGTCTTGGAAATGTTACATCATTTGATCTTTTAGATCCTTTTAAATCTTGTGGAGAAACATCAAAATATTTTCCAACGACTTCTTGAATGTAATCTGATGAAATAACTTTATCTTGAAGTGATACGATATCATTTATAGCTTTTTCTGTCATTTCCATAGTAATTGGACTTCCAGTAAGTGATGCAGTTGCTATAAGTTTTTTTATAGTACCCTCCAACTCCCTAATGTTTGTATCAATTCTTGTTGCAATTTCTGAAAGTATTCCATCATCAATAATAATATTATCAATTTGAGTTTTCTTTCTTAATATAGCTAAACGTGTTTCATAATCAGGACTTGATATATCTGCAATTAATCCCCAATCAAATCTTGATTTTAGTCTGTCTTCTAATAATTCAATATCTTTTGGTGGCTTATCACTCGAAAGAACAATTTGCTTTCCTGCTTCATATAAGGCATTAAAAGTATGGAAAAATTCTTCTTGTGTACTTTTTTTATTAGCTATAAATTGAATATCATCTATTAATAATACATCAATATTTCTGTATTTTTCTCTAAATTTTTCAGTAGCTTGATCTTTTAAAGCATTTATTAATTGATTTGTAAAATTCTCAGATGTTACATAAAGTACATTTAAGTTAGGATTATTAGCTAATATTTGATTTCCTATTGAATGCATAAGGTGAGTTTTTCCTAGCCCTACTCCCCCATATATGAAAAATGGATTATATTTAGAACCGGGAGTTTCAGCAACACCCATTGCTGCAGCTTGTGCAAATTTATTATTATTTCCTACTACAAATGAATTAAATGTGTATGTTGGATTAAGTCCAGAATTCATTAATACCTTATTATTTTTTATTGTAGGCATTTGTACCTGTGAATCTATTTCTTCTGAATCTAATTTTATAAAAACTTTGCATTTTTTATTAGTTATATAATTAAATGTATTTGTTATTAAATCAAGATACTTATTTTCTATTGCGTCTCTTTGGAATGAATTAGTTGCTATTAAAACAATAATATTATCATTAACACTTTTTAATTCTAATGATTGAATCCATGTTTCATATGCAATTACAGTAGTTTCATCTTTTAATAATTCTTTTGCCCTATTCCATAGGTCTATTATTGCTTCGTTAGACATTACTATTCCCCTTTTGTTTTTTATGTATAAAATAAAAAAAGTTATTTAATATCCACAGTTTGTACAAAAATTGTGGAAATTACTTTAAATAACATTTTCTTTAGTATCTTATATTACGAATATATCATATCAAAAAGAGTCGTAAATAGTCAAGATAAAAACGAAAATAAAATAATTATTTTTTAGTTAAATCTATTGACATAATTGAGATTTTTGGTATATAATATTTAATACGATTGAATTTATTTAAGCAATAGAAAATGGAGGTGCAAAATAATGAAAAGAACATATCAACCAAAAAATAGACAAAGACAAAAAGAACATGGATTTTTAAAGAGAATGTCAACTAAATCAGGAAGAAATGTAATAAAAGCTAGACGTGCTAAGGGTAGAAAAAAACTAAGTGCGTAGAAAATAGAGGTCACGAAAGAATAAAGTGACCTTTTTTAAGGTATTAATATGAAAAAAATAAAAACTTTAAAAATGAATTATGAATTTAAAAATGTTTTTAATAAAGGAAAGTATTACATAGGAAAGCAAATTATTTTATATGATTTAAATAATAAATATGAATATAATAGGCTTGGTATTGCTATAAGCACCAAATTATGCAAGGCAGTTAAAAGAAATGAAATAAAAAGAAAAATAAGAGCAGTATATCAAGATCTAGAAAAACAAGCAAAAAAAGGACATGATTTAGTTTTTATATGGAATAAGAAAGAAGAGATAGATAATCTTTCTTATAAAGTTATTTATAATGATATGAAAAATATGTTTATAAAAATAGGAATATTATAATGAAAAAATTCTTTATAAAAATGATAAATTTATACCAAAAAAACATTTCTCCAATTTTGAGTAATCATGGAATAAATTGCAAATATTATCCTAGTTGCTCAGAATATATGAAGCAAGCTATTGAAAAATATGGATGTTTAAAAGGAATTTTTTTAGGAATAATTAGACTTTTAAAGTGTAATCCATTTTCAAAAGGTGGAGTAGACTTACTAAAATGAAAGGAGAAGAGGAATGGGAGCTATAGCTGGCTTATTAGGCTACGTACTAAATTTTATTTACAACATAGTACAAAATTATGGTTGGGCTATTATTATATTTTCAGTTTTATTGAGATTAATTTTATTACCTTTTACAATAAAACAGCAAAAAACTATGAAAAAGACTGCAAAAGTTCAAGAGGAAATGAATAAAATTCAGCTAAAATATAAAAACGACCCAGAAAAGTTAAATAGGGAAACAATAGAACTTTACAGAAGGGAAAAGGTTAGTCCTTTTTCAGGTTGTATAAGTGCAATACTTCAATTAATAATATTTTTATCAGTATTTTATTTAGTTAGTAGACCTTTGACATATATGAAAAACTTAGATAAAGTGAAATATAGTACTGCACAAAGTGTAGTAGAAGAAAATGTTGTTAATCAAGAAAAAAATGTAGTAGTTAGTAATGAAATAGTACAAAATGCAGTAAATGAGGAAAATGTTGATAATAGTAACTTGAGCGTAGTTGAATATTATCAGGAAGATTTAAAGAAAAATAATAACGGACAAAGATCTTCATATGTTGAAATTGAAATTATAAATAAATATAGAGAACAAGATGATAGAGTTAATATAAATATGGATTTCTTAGGATTGGATTTAAGTAAAATTCCAATGCAGAATCTAAATGATGTTAAAGTTTATATCATACCATTATTATATATAATTACAACATTTATAAACATAAAATTATCAATGGCTTTAACTAAAAAGAATAACAAAAAGAAAGAAGAAACAGTTGTTGAGAAGAAAGTTTCAAAAGATGGGGAAGAGACTACAGAAGAACAATTAGAAAGTATGCAACAAATGACAAATAGCATGAATTATATGATGCCTATAATGTCAATTGCGATTGCAATAATTGCTCCATTAGGACTATCATTATATTGGTTTATAAGTAACTCACTACAATTATTAGAAAGAGTTATAATAAATAGAATATTTAAAGAAAAGGAAGAGGCTTAAAGGAGGAAATAATATGAAATCTATAATCTCAGAAGGAAAAACATCAAATGAAGCTATTGAAAATGGACTAAAAGAACTTGGCGTATCACGTAGTGATGTAGATGTTAAAGTTCTTGAAAATGAAGAAAAAAGAAGTTTTTATAGTATTCTTTCGCCTAGAATTGTAAAAGTCGAATTAACAGTTAAAGAAGGCAGAGAAAATTCAATAGAAAGACCAAAAACAATTATAAAAGAAGAAAAAGAATTAAGTGAAGAAAATTATAACTTAGCAAAAGAAGATTTAGCAAAATTTTTAGAGAGTTTTTCATCTACATTTGGAGAATTATCTTATGAAATAAATAAAAATAATAATCTAGTAGAAGTTAGTATTACAGGCAAAGATTCAGGTAAGTTAATAGGATATAGAGGAGATATTATAAATTCTCTTCAAACAGTTATTTCTGCAATAGCAAATAAACGTACCAGTGACAGAGTTAGAATTTCATTAGATATATGTGATTACAAATCAAAAAGAGAAAATACATTAAAAGAGCTTGCAAGAAAACTTGAAAAAACAGTATTAAGAACTAAGAAGAAAGTTGTTCTAGAACCTATGACAGCTTATGAAAGAAAAATATTGCATACTGAACTTCAAAATAGTACAGGAGTTACTACATATAGTATTGGTGAAGAACCTCATAGAAAATTAGTTGTTGATATAAAAAAATAATTTATATAATAAAAAATCGAAGTCAAAGTTCGAGATTAGTTTATTAAACAAATCTTACTTTGACTTTTATTTTAGCTTTTATTTACATAATGTTTAAAATTTGTTAAAATATAATATATGAAATAGGAGACCAACTATGAAAAGTACAATAGTTGCAATTTCAACAGCAGCAGGAAATGGGGGAATAGGAATAGTAAGACTTTCAGGACCTAAAAGCTTTGAAATAATAGATAAAATATTTATTCCTAAAAATAAAGAAAAAGAAATAAAAGGTTATACAATTAAATATGGAAATATTATAAATCCTGAAAATAATGAAATAATTGATGAAGTCTTAGTATCATACTTTGTTAGTCCTAAAAGCTACACAACTGAAAATATGTGTGAAATAAATACTCATGGCGGGATGACTATAGAAAGAAAAATACTTAATATCTGTTTAAAAAATGGAGCAGAACTAGCAGAGCCAGGAGAATTTACTAAAAGAGCATTTTTAAATGGAAGAATTGATTTAGCACAAGCAGAATCAATAATTGATTTAATAAATTCTAAGTCAGACAAAGAAGCCAAAGAGTCTGTAAAAGGGCTTAAAGGTGAGTTGTCTAGTAAAATTAATGAGATAGAAAATAAAATAACTGATGTAATGGTTAATATAGAGGTAATTGTAGATTACCCAGAGTATGATATTGAAGAAATCACTAATAATGAAGCTTTAGATAAACTAGAAAAAATAAAAACTTTATTAGAAGAATTAGAAAAAAGCTTTGATAGAGGAAAGCTAATAAGAGATGGAATAAAAACTGTTATTTTTGGAAAACCAAATGCAGGTAAATCATCTTTATTAAATGCAATTTTAAATGAAGATAGAGCCATTGTAAGCGATATAGAAGGAACTACAAGAGATTCAATAGAAGAATATATAAATATAGAAGGTCTATCTCTAAAACTTATTGATACAGCAGGTATAAGACAAACAGACAATAAAATAGAGCAAATTGGAGTTGAAAAAAGTAAGAAGTTTGCAAATGAAGCAGATTTAATTATTGCAATATTTGATTTATCAAGTGATTTTAGTAAAGAGGACCAAGAAATAGCTGATATTATTAAAAATAAACAAGCTATAATAGTATTAAATAAGGTTGACATAAAACAAAATAACAATAAAACAGAAGAAATATTAAAAAAGTTAGAAAAGCCTATAATTAAAGTGTCTGCACTAAAAAAGAAAGGATTAAATGAACTATATCAAAAAATTGTAGAGCTATTTAGTCTAAATAATTTTTGCAATGGGAATGATGTTGTAATCACCAACGAAAGACATAAAAATCAAATAAGAAAAGCAAAAGAAAATATAGAAAAAGCTATAGATTCAGTAAAAAATAATATGCCTATAGATATATCTTCAATTCCTATAAAGCAGGCGTTAGAGGACTTAGGGGAGATAACAGGAAAAAATGCATCAGAAGATATAATAAATGAGATTTTTAAAAAATTCTGTTTAGGAAAATAAATACCGAATTAGGAAAATAAAAACCGAACACTTATAAAAAACTAGTTTTATAAATCCTAAAAAAACATTATAATATCAACAATAAATAAAATAAAAAGTGTTCATGTTTCATAAATAACAATAAGGAAAATATAAAAATCACATAAAGTAGAAAGGAAATTAATAATGAGTTATTATGCAGGAAAATATAATGTAGCAGTAATAGGAGCAGGACATGCAGGATGTGAAGCAGGTTTAGCTTGTGCAAGAATGGGAATGAAGACACTTGTATTTTCTATTAGCTTAGAGGCAGTTGCTAACATGCCATGTAATCCTCATATAGGAGGAAGTTCAAAAGGTCATATTGTAAGAGAAATAGATTGTCTAGGTGGAGAAATGGGAAAGAATATAGACAAAACTTATGTACAACTAAAAATGCTTAATACATCAAAAGGACCAGCTGTATATTCTTTAAGAGCTCAAGCAGATAGAAAAAGATATCAAGCAGAAATGAAGCATACACTAGAAAAGCAAGAAAATCTATTTTTAAAACAAGCTGAAATAGTTAATATAAATGTAGAAAATAATAAAGTAAAATCAGTAGAAACTAATATTGGAGCAATATATGATGTAGATTGTGTTATTTTAGCAACAGGTACATATTTAGGAGGAATGATTCATATAGGAGATGTTTCATATTCAAGTGGACCTGATGGAGTGGCTGCTTCAAATAAACTTACTGATATTTTAAAAAATCTTGGAATAAAGGTAAACAGATTTAAAACAGGAACTCCTGCAAGAGTTAATAAAAGAAGCTTAGATTTTGATAAGATGCAAGTACAGGAAGGAGATGAAGAAATAGTACCATTTTCATTAGAAGATGATTTTTCAAAAGATGATAATCAACTTCCATGCTATCTAACTTATACTAATGAGAAAACTCATCAGATAATTAGAGATAATTTAGATAAATCTCCATTATATTCTGGAAAAATACATGGAACGGGTCCTAGATACTGTCCTTCAATAGAGGATAAAGTAGTAAGATTTGCAGATAAAGAAAGACATCAATTATTTGTTGAACCTATTGGAAGAGATACTGATGAAATGTATGTACAAGGAATGAGTTCATCACTTCCAGAAGAAGTTCAAATTGCAATGTATAGAACTATTCCAGGAATGGAACATGTTGAGTTTACAAGACCTGCTTATGCAATAGAATATGATTGTATAGATCCACAAGAATTAAAACTTTCATTAGAACATAAAACAATTAGTGGAATGTTTTTTGCAGGACAAATAAATGGTACATCTGGATATGAGGAAGCAGCATCACAAGGCTTAATTGCAGGAATAAATGCATCTCTTAAAATAAAAGGAGAAGAACCTATTGTATTGGACAGATCTCAAGCTTATATTGGTGTTCTAATAGATGATATTGTTACAAAAGGAACTAATGAACCATATAGAATGATGACATCAAGAGCTGAATATAGGCTGCTTTTAAGACAAGATAATGCAGATTTAAGACTTACAGAAATAGGACACAGAATAGGACTTATATCAGATGAAAGATATAATAAGTTTTTAATAAAAAAAGAAAATATAGAAAAAGAAGTAAAAAGACTAAATGAAGAAATAATAAAACCAACAGAAAAAGTAAATAATTTTCTAGAAAAATTTAATTCTAGTAAAATTACAACAGGAGTAAAAATGTCTGATTTACTAAAACGTACAGAATTAGATTATAATAAACTTAGTGAAATAGATGAAAATAGGCCTGATTTAAGCAAGGAAGAAAAAGAAGAAATAAATATAATGGTTAAATATGAGGGCTATATAAAACTTGAAGAAAGTCAAGTTGAAAAATTTAAAAATTTAGAAAATAAAAAATTAAATGAAAATATTGACTATGAACAAATAAAAGGATTAAGATTAGAAGCAAGACAAAAACTTAATAAAGTAAAACCACTTTCAGTTGGACAAGCATCAAGAATATCAGGTGTTTCACCTGCTGACATCTCAGTATTACTAATTTATTTAGAAACTTTAAAGAAGGATAATAACTAGTTATGGATATTAAAGAGATAATGAATATAAGTGAAGAAGAAGCAAATCAATTTGATAAGTATATGCAATTATTGTTAGAGTGGAATGAAAAAATAAATTTAACAGCAATTACAGAACCAAGTCAAATAATATTAAAGCATTTTATTGATTCATCTAGTATTTTAAAGTATATAAAAGATAATGATAAAATAATAGATGTAGGAACAGGCGCTGGATTTCCAGGAATACCTATAAAGATAATGAACAAAAATTTAGATATTACTTTAATGGATTCATTAAATAAAAGAATTAACTTTTTAAATGAAGTTATTCAAAAAATAAATTTAGATAAAATTAAAGCTATTCATGCAAGAGCAGAGGAATTAGGCAGAAATAAAGAACACAGAGAAGTATATGACGTAGCTGTATCAAGAGCAGTAGCAAATTTAAGTACATTATTAGAATATTTAATGCCTTTTGTAAAAGTTGGTGGAATATGTATTTGTATGAAAGGACCAAATATAGAAGAAGAACTTAAAACAGCTGAGAATGCTATTGTAGAACTAGGTGGAAGTTTAGAAAAAGTAGATAATTTTTATTTGCCTAATTCAGATATAGAAAGAAATATTATAATAATTAAAAAAATAAAAAAAATAAATGATAAATATCCTAGAAAAGCTGGAACTCCAGCAAAAGAGCCAATAAAATAAATATAAAACAAGCAAATTTGTTGTTGACAGATTGCTTGTTTTTTTGTATTATATTACTTAGACTGGAGGAGATGAAATTGGGAAAAATAATATCAGTTGCAAATCAAAAAGGAGGAGTTGGAAAGACTACAACCTCAATAAATATAGCAGCTTTACTTGCTAAAAAAAGTAATAAAGTTTTATTAGTTGATGCTGATCCACAAGGTAATGCTACAAGTGGAATGGGATTAGAAAAAGATAGTGAATTTTCTACTTATGATATTCTTATAAATGATGTAGAAGTTCATAATACTGTTCAAAGAACACAGGTTAAAAATTTAGATTTATGTCCTACGAACATGAGTTTGGCAGGAGCAGAGGTAGAGCTTGTAAATCTTGAAGAAAGAGAATTTAGATTAAAGAAAAAACTAGACAATGTTAAAGAACACTATGATTACATAATTATTGATTGTCCACCATCATTAGGATTAATTACATTAAATGCATTAACTGCATCAGATAGTGTTTTAATTCCAGTACAATGTGAATATTTTGCATTGGAAGGTGTTGGAGAATTATTAAAAACAATTGATTTAGTAAGAAAATACTATAATAAAAATTTAAGTATTGAAGGTGCTGTTTTGACTATGTTTGATTCAAGAACAAAATTATCAAATCAGGTTGTAACAGAAATCAACAGATATTTTGAAAATAAAGTTTTTGATACAGTAATTCCAAGAAACGTAAGACTAAGTGAAGCACCAAGTTATGGAATGCCAATAACAATGTATGATCCAAGATCTAAAGGTGCGAAAAGCTATGAAAAATTAGTAAAAGAATTATTAAAAAAGAATAAAAATAAATAAAGAAAGGAATGATATGAATGGCTAAGAATTCAGGATTAGGTAGAGGTTTAGATGCATTATTTTCTGAGAGTAAAGTTTTAAAAGAAATGAATGAAATAAATAATGATGGAGAATCTATTAAAAAGATAAAAATAGTAGATATAGAACCAAATACAGAGCAAGCAAGAAAAACTTTTAGTGATGAGTCTATAGAAGAACTAGCTCAATCTATAAAAACATATGGTATATTACAGCCAATTATAGTAGAAAATAAAGGAAATTTTTATAGAATAATAGCTGGAGAAAGAAGATGGAGAGCAGCAAAAAAGGCTGGACTAAAAGAAGTTCCATGTTTAGTCAGAGATGAAGATGAACAAAGAAATAAGGAAATTTCTTTAATAGAGAATATTCAAAGAGAAAATTTAAATCCAATAGAAAAAGCTTTAGGATATAAACAATTGATTGACAATTATAATTTAAGACAGCAAGATTTAGCAGACAGATTAGGTATAAGTAGGACTAATGTAACAAATACATTGAGAATATTAAACCTAGATCCAAGAGTTATTCAATTAGCTTTAGATGGAAAATTAACAGAAGGACATTGCAGATCTCTTATGGCTATTACAGATAATGAAGTTCAGTATGAAACAGCATTAAAAATAATTGAAAATGGTGGAACAGTTAGAGATATTGAAAGAACCGTAAAAAATAAAAAGAAAGCTCCAAAAAAAGCAAATAAATATGAAGCTGTATATAGAGATATAGAAGATTCTTTTAGAGATTTTTTTGGAACTAAAGTTAAACTAAATGCAGGACCAAGAAGTGGAAAGATTGTTATTCAGTATTCTTCTAATGAAGAATTAGAAAGAATATTAGAAATTATTAGAAAGGAACAATAATTATTTTGGAGACTTTTAATATTATAGCAATGATTATATCAATAGTATCTCTAATAATTGCTATTTTAAGTGTTTATTATACAATAAAGACCAAAAAGAGATATGAAAAATTAGCTGTCAAGCTCGGCAATGGAGAAAATATTTCTGATATTTTAAAAAAATATATTTCTCAAGTAAATGAATTAAATAAAAAAGAAGATGAAATAATTAAATATTGTAATAATTTAAATAGTGAATTAAATAAATGCATAAAAAAAGTAGGATTAATTAAATATAATTTATATAATACAAATAAAAACAATTTAAGCTTTGCATTAGCATTATTAGATAATGAAAATAATGGTGTAGTAATTAATAGCGTATATGGTATAGACAATTCAAATGTTTATTGCAAATTAATAATTAAAGGAGAAGCAAAAAATAAATTATCTGAAGAAGAAAATGAAGCATTAAAAATAGCAATTAATAAATAGTAAAAATATATTTATTTTAATTAATATAATTTATTAAATAAAATTAAGATGTTGTTAAAGAAAATTATTTTCTATGCAGCATCTTTAATTTTTTTATTATTATAGATATTAAATATTTTTTTATTTAAATAAAATATAATAAAATAATTAAAATAACAAAAATAATTAAAATAATAAAATAATTAAGATAATAAAATAATTAAGATAATAAAAATAATTAGAATAATAAAAAAATAATAATAAAAAATAATATGAATTTAAAAAATATATAAAATAAATAAGATTAAATTGGAAATAATAAAATAAAATGTTAAAAGAATCTATTATTAAAATTAACAAAAATAGAAATAAAATTTTTTTAAATAATAATTATATTTATATTTTATAACTTTAATGGAAGTTATATATTTAGGTAAAAATTGGAAACGAAGTAGTTAAAGAAATCAAAATAAAGAAAAAGTAAAATTAAAGAATCATAAAACAGAAAAGAAAGAATTGATGAATCAGCAAGTAGAAAAATTAGTAAAAGAAGAAAAGACTTTTGTGAGTATAATGTATAAATTTTAAGTAATTTGAAAAATTGAGTAAAAAGACAGAAAATAGTCAATAAGACAAGACAATATATAAAGAATGTATAAAAAATTTATGAAAAATTAAAAGTATAAAATCACTCAAAACTATAGGGAAATCAACAAAAATTAAGAGTTCAAGATTGAAAAATAATAAAAAATTTAAGAGACCTTTGAAATCAACAAAAAGTTAGCAAAATTGATAAAGTTAACATAAAAAAGAGAATAAAAACGAAAAAACAGAAGCAAAATATCAAAGAAAATGCGAAAAATAAGAAAAATTTATTTAAATTTAAACATTAAAAAATAGACAATATGACAAACAATAAAAAGACAAACAAAGAAAGATATATGGAAAAATAAGTTATATAAATAAAGAAAAGTATAACATATTATCTTAGGAAAAACGTAAAAATCACAAAATATAAAATAAAAAATTATATAAAACTTATTAAAACAAAAAGAACAAAAAAAATCCAAAGAAATATCAAAAAGACAAAAAAGCTAGAACAAAATTAAAGTAATAATTGGTATAAAAAAATAGTGATAAAGTAAATTTGAAAAAATAATTAAAGGTAAATTGATATCCATACTTCACCATATGTTATGTAAACAACCCGACAAAATAAAAGAATTATACAAACAAATTTTTGCTAAATATAAAAATTTCTTGTCCTTTAAACAATTTGTTCAAAAAGACAAAAAAATAAATAATGTTAATATTAAAATAAAAAAGTATAAGAATAAAATATTAATATAAAATAAAAATGTGTAAATAAAATATAAATAAAAAATAAAAAAAGAATAAAATGCAAATAAAAAATAAAAAGATTTAGAACAAAATATAAATTAAAAATAAAAAATGAATAAAACAAAATATAAATAAAATAGAAGAAATTGAAATTAAAAAATGAAAAGTAGTAAAATAAAATTTTAATAAAAAATATAAAGATTTAAAATTAATTCATTAATTAATGGTCGATAATAAAATTTATAGAAATTTCTATTGACAAATAAGTCAAAAATATGTTATTATAAATACTGTTACAGCAAATTGTAACAGTAATATGGAGAGGTGGTCGAGTTGGTTTATGGCACCAGTCTTGAAAATTGGCGTAGGTGTGAGCCTACCGTGGGTTCGAATCCCACCCTCTCCGCCATTTTTTTATTACATAATAATATAATGTGGAGTAGTACCCAAGCTGGTGAAGGGGTCAGTTTGCTAAACTGATAGGTCTCGTAAGGGGCGCGGAGGTTCGAACCCTCTCTACTCCGCCAAAAAAATTAGGTAAGAGACATTTATAGTCTTTTACCTATTTTTAATCAATATGATTTATACCAATATTTTTTAAGCTATTTTTTATTTTCTTCTTTAAAAAGAAATTATCTAAATCTTGTATATAAATTGAATGCATACCAGCTCTATTTGCACCCCATATATCAAAAATTTTATTATTTCCAATAACAGCAATTCTATCAGGTGTAAGTTTCATTCTTTTAGCCATATCTAAAAAAGGTCTTTTTAAAGGTTTACATGCAAATTTTTGTGTGGTATTAATATTTAATGTTTTTAATATTGTATTACTAACATGAGGATTATTACTAACAACAGAAATTTTAAAACCTTCTTCTTTAGCCTTTTTTAAAAAGTTTAATGTATCAACAGATATTTTTTTATTAATTCTTAAAGTTCCATCAAAATCAAATATAAGTCCTTTAATATTTAAATCTTTTTTTAAATATTCAATACTTATATCTGAAATTTTGCTATAGGATTCCTTAGGAGTAAAATTGTTCATATAGACCTCCAAAATAATTATAATGCTATTTTATAAATAATAATGATGTTTGTCAATAATATAGTTTTAGTTATAAAAAATAGACATGCTACATATTTATTAAATGTATTAAATATTTATAAGATATAAATAGAATGAGAGAATTTAATCTTTTATTTCTATGTATAACTTGTAAGCAAAATAAGAAAGGAATGAGAATTATTATGAAAAAGAAAATCATTATTTCTATAATTTTTATAATTATTTTAATTATACTTATAATATGCAGTGTATCCACAGAAGTTGAAAATAATGTGAATAATATTGTAGAAATTGAACCAGAAGAAGAAATCACAGATGATGTAGTAAGACAAACTAAAGTTAATTTATATTTTTTAGATAATTATTCAGGTATTTTAACAAAAGAGGAAAGATCAATTGATTCTAAAGAATTGATTGATAATCCATATAAGATTGTTTTAGATTTATTGTTAGCAGGACCTAATACAGAAGGCTTAATAAGTGCCATACCAGAAGGAACAAAATTAAATAGTGTTAATTTTGAAAAGGGAATAGTAGAGGTGGATTTATCAGAGGAATTTTTAAAATCCTCTGGAACTAATTCAATTTATTCAATAGTAAATACTCTTACAGAATTTACAGAAGTTAATGGTGTTAAATTTAAAATAAATGGAGAAGCGAAACAAGGAATAAATGAAACTTATGTAAAAAAATAATTCACTTATAAATTATTTTAAAATTTAATTAATTGTATTTGTGGAATATCTAAAGTGAAAATATTGAAATTTAGCATATTTTAGAGTATAATAAATATATTATGGAAAGAATAGATGAATTAAATTATGAAGGATTAAAAATAATTCAAAACACAGAAGGTTTTTGTTTTGGAATTGATAGTGTGCTTTTAACTGAATTTGCAAGAGATATAAAAAGAAAAAGTAAAATTGCTGATTTAGGAACAGGTACAGGAATATTAGGAATATTGCTAAGTAAAAAAGTATGTCCTAGTAAAATATATGGTATAGAGATTCAAAAAGAAGTAGCAGAAATGGCTAAAAGAAGTATTAAATTAAATTCTTTAGAAAATATATTTGAAATAATAAATGAAGACATAAATAAAATAAATTTAAAAAATAATTATTTTGATGTAGTTATTACAAATCCACCATATAAAAAAAGTGGCACAGGAATAAATAATAAAGAAATAAAACAACAGATATCTAGATATGAAATTTCTGCAAGTTTAGATGATTGGCTAAGAGTATCAAGTAGATTGCTAAAAGATAATGGAAGCTTTTATATTGTATATAGAACAGATAGATTAACTGAACTTATTGAAAATATGAGAAAATATAAATTAGAAGTGAAAAGAATGAGATTTGTATATTCAAATATAGAAAAACAATCTAATTTAGTATTAATAAAAGCTGTTAAAGGTGCAGGAACATTTTTGAAAGTAGAAAAGCCACTTATTATATATAATTTAGACGGAAGTTATACAGAAGAAATACTTAAAATTTATAAAAATAAATAGAGGAATAAATAAATGGAAAAAGGAAAATTATATTTAGTTGCAACACCTATTGGAAATTTAGAAGATATTACTTATAGAGCAGTTAAAACTTTAAATGAAGTTGATTTAATAGCAGCAGAGGATACAAGACAAACATTAAAATTATTAAATCATCTTGAAATAACAAAGCCATTAATAAGTTATCATAGACACAATGAAGATATAAAAAAAGATTATTTAATTGAAAAATTATTAAGTGGAGAAAATATTGCAGTTGTTACAGATGCTGGAACACCAGCAATTTCAGATCCACGGAGAAGAAATAGTAAAAGAAGCAATAAAAAATAATATTGATATTATTCCAATTCCAGGAGCATGTGCTTTAATAAATGCTTTAATAGCATCAGGATTAGATACCAAAGAATTTAGTTTTTATGCTTTTTTACCATTAAATAAAAAGTTAAGAAAAGAAAAATTTGAAGAAATAAAAAAAGATGGAAAGACAGCTATTATTTATGAAGCTCCACATAGGATAATATCTACATTACAAGAAATAAGACAATTACTTGGAAATAGAAATGTTGTTGTTGCAAAAGAACTTACTAAAATACACGAAAAATTTATAAGAGGAAATGTAGATGAAGTTTTAGAAAAAATAGAAGATCCTAAAGGTGAATATATTATTATTATTGATGGTGAAAAAATAAAAAAAGAAAATGAATTAAATAAATTAAATTTAGAAGAGCATTATAAATTCTATGAATTACAAGGATTAGATAAAAAAGAAATAATTAAAAAAATTGCAAAAGATAGAAATGTAAATAAAAATGAAATTTATCAACAATTTGTAAATAGAAAATAAAAATACTTTCTTGTATGGAGTATTTTTGGATATATAATAAATTATTGAAAATATACCAGATTAAAATGGTATATTTTTTTATTTAATTATATATATATTAACGAGGTGTTTTAATTTGAATTACTTATGGCCAATTATAATTATTATATCTTTTGTATTTGCTATTATAAGTGGAAATATTCAAAATTTAAATAATTCAATTTTTTCATCAGTATCAGATGTAATAAAATTATCACTTACTTTAGTAGGAAATATGTGTTTATGGTGTGGGTTAATGAAAATAATTCAAGAAACAAAAATTATGAATTATTTGATGAGAATATTAAGACCAATATTAAATTGGTTATATCCTGATGAAAAAAATAATGAAAAAGCTATGGAGGCAATCTCTATAAATACTATTTCTAATTTTTTAGGAATAGGAAATGCGGCTACTCCAGCAGGATTAAAGGCTATGGAAGAGTTACAAAATAATAATCCAAGAAAAGAAGAATTATCTAATGCAATGATAATGCTAATTGTTTTAAATACAACCTCAATACAATTAATTCCAACAACAGTAATTGCAATAAGGTCAGCTCTAGGTTCACCAAATCCATCAAATATTATCATTCCAATTTGGATTTCAACAATTGCAGGAACTCTAACAGGAATAATTATTACTAAAATTTTGTTAAGGAGAAGAAAAACATGATATATTTTTCATCAATTGTTATTCCTTTAATTATTTCAATAATAGTATTTTGTGGGTTAAAAGAAAATAAAAAAGTATATGACTTATTTTGTGATGGAGCAAAAGAGGGAATAAAAATTACAGTCAAAATGTTTCCAACTTTAATAGGAATTTTTTTAGCAATTGGAATGTTAAGAAATTCTGGACTTTTAGATTTTCTTTCCAATGTATTATCAAATTTTTTAAAATATTTAAATGTGCCTTCTGAAATAATACCACTTGCATTTATAAAGCCTATTTCAGGAAGTGCTTCAATGGCATTAGCAACAGATTTAATAGCTAAGTATGGAACTGAGACAAGAATAGGAATGATAGCGGCAACTATAATGGCTGCTTCAGAAACAACATTTTATGTTATAGCAGTATATATGAATCAAATAAAAGCAAAAAAAAGTAGGAATGTAATTATTCCTGCGATTATTGCTGATATTGTAAGCATAATAACAGCAATTTGTATTATAAAATAAAAAAATTTCAAGTCCAAAAAAGCCTAGAAAATAGGCACTTTGATTTACATTTGTCGAATTTTGTCGAAGGATTCTTGTTGACAAATGGAAAAATATGGTGTAATATATAATCATGAATTATTTAGAAGCAAAGATATTAATACATTATGTGATTTTATTTTTATCAATAAATTATTTGATCAGAAAGATTATTTCTAAAATAATATCTAAAATAATATCCATAAAATTTTTAAATAAATAGTTTTTAGTTTTGTAGAGGAATAGGAGACAAGTTACCTCCATTATTTAGTCAATTGTACCCATTCACTAACTGGGTAAATAACTTTTCTTCTTCAATAAGTTAGTAAATTTTATTTAGTGCCCCCAAACATTAAAATTTGATTCCTCTACAAAAATTTTAATATATTTACTAATGATGATATTTTTCATTGTTGTTTATTTTGAAGCATCTAAAAATCTGTTCAAGAAGAAAAACTCTGATTAATTGATGAGGAAAAGTCATTTTTGAAAAACAAACTTTTTCATTGCACATATTTTTTAAAGTATCATTTATACCAAGAGAACCTCCTATAATAAATGTAATAGAGCTATTTGTTATCTGTAATTCAGATAAATTTTCAGCAAATTCCTCAGATGTATACATCTTGCCAGTTAAATCTAAGCATATGGTATAGCTATTTTTAGGAATATGTGCAATAATCTCATCACTTTCATCATCTTTTATCTGATTGACAATAGTTTCATTCAATTTTTCTGGAATATTCTTATCAGGAAGCTCTATAATATTTAGAGTGCAGTATTTTGAAAGTCTTTTTGTATATTCGTTTATTGCATCTTTTAAATAATTTTCTTTAAGCTTTCCAACTGTAACAATATTTATTTTTAACATATTTACCTCTTATTATAGTTTAATTATATTATTAGGTTTATTTCTATCTGCTACTTGAAGCTTCAATTTATCTATATCAACATTTTTAGAAATAATACTAGTCATTACTGTTTGATATGCAAGTTCAGGAAAATTATTTTGCTCACTTAAATGTCCAAGCATAATATTACTTAATCCTGATTTAACAAGTTCTGTAATAGTAAAGCCAGCCTCTTCATTTGATAAATGTCCGATTAGGTCCTAAAATACGTTTTTTCAATATATATGGATATTTAGAACATTTAAGCATATCTGGTTCATAATTTGATTCTAATAAAAGAAAATTACTTTCATCTAATTTATGTAATATTTTAGTATCAATATGTCCAATATCAGTAGCAACAGTCATTTTTTTATTATCGTAAAATAAGTTAAAACCACATGGATCTGCTGCATCGTGTGGAATTGAAAAAGGAAATATTTTTATATCCCCAATTTCAAATTTTTCATTTGATTTAAATTTTATTTTAACATCATCAGGAATATTTTGTTTAATATTAGTAAAAGTTGCATTATTAGCATAAACAGGGATATTATATTTTTTACAGATACCAGCTAAACCTTTAATATGATCAGTATGCTCATGAGTTATTAATATTCCATCAATTTCATTTACATTAATATCAATTGAATTAAGAGCTTCTTCCAATTTCTTAGAAGAAACTCCACAATCAATTAATAACTTAGTATTATCTGTTTCTACAAAAGAACAGTTACCAGAACTGCCACTATATAAATTACAAAAATTAAACATTAGTATATCCAATCCTACAATTATTTCTTTAGATAATTATTCCTCATTAACTCTTTCAATCTGAGTACCAAGTTTTCTAAACTTTTCTTCAATATGCTCATAGCCTCTATCAATGTAATGAATATTATATAATTCACTTACACCATCAGCAATAATACCAGCAACTAAAAGAGCAGCACCAGCACGAAGATCAGTTGCGTATAAAGGAGCACCTACTAGATGGTCTACTCCTTCAAATACAGCTGTTTTTCCTTGAGCTGTTATTTTCGCACCCATTTTAATTAGTTCAGTTGTATATTGGAATCTTGAATCCCATATACTTTCATTTATAATGCTTGTACCATCTGCAATAGAAAGAGCAACTCCCATTTGTGGTTGTAAATCAGTTGGAAAGCCAGGATAAGGTAAAGTTTTAATGTTGGTAGGATTAATTTTACCAGTAGCACTAACTCTAATTGAATCACCAAAGTTCTCTATTTTTCCACCCATTTCCAATATTTTAGCAGATAAAGAATCCATGTGTTCATAAATACAATTTTTTATTAAAATATCTCCTCTTGAGGCTAAAGCAGCAATCATAAAAGTTCCAGTTTCAATTTGGTCAGGTACAATAGAGTATGTATGATTTCCTGTTAGTTTAGATACACCATTTATTTTGATAACATCCGTACCAGCACCTCTGATATCAGCTCCAACAGTATTTAAAAAATTGGCAACGTCAACTATATGAGGTTCCTTAGCAACATTATTTAAAACTGTTGTACCATCAGCTAAAACTGATGCTAAAATTAGATTTATTGTTGCACCAACAGATACAACATCAAAATATATTGAAGAGGCAGTTAGTTTTTTAGCACTAGCAGATATTCTTCCTTGTTCACAATCAACTTTAGCACCTAATAGTTCAAAACCTTTAATATGCTGGTCAATAGGTCGTGCTCCTAAGTTACAGCCGCCAGGAAGTCCAACCTCAACATCTTTACATCTTCCAAGTAAAGCTCCCAAAAGATAATATGAAGCTCTAAATTTACTAGTCATTTCAAGAGGAGCATGAGTACAACTTAGAGTTCTAGAATCAACAACAACTGTATGTTCATTTGTCCAAGTTACATTAGCTCCTAAAGAAGATAGTATTTTACAAATAATTTTAACATCACTTATATTAGGTACATTTTCTAGTGTTGTAATGCCATCTATTAAGAGAGTAGCTGGCAAAATAGCAACAGCTGCATTCTTTGCACCGCTAATTTCAACCTCTCCAACCAATCTTGTATTACCATGAATAATAAACTTTTCCAATAATAATTCCCCCAGTCGTATTTGTCAACTTATATATAACACATAATTAGTAAATTTACAAGATTTTTGTATAAATTTATAATTTCAAGTTCTTATAAAGATGAAATTTTTTACTTTAATTTTTAAGTATTGTCTGCTAATTTGAAATTGAAGTTTCTAAATAATTCTACAATTTTAAATTTAAATTTTACAAATATATTGTTTTCTGAAACTACTGAATAATCTTCTTCAGATAAATTTTCTTGCAAATTTTCTTTAGACTCATCAGGAACAACTCCTGATGTAACATCTACAAAGCATAGAGGAGGGAACATTACACACCACCAGTTTTGACCTTTAGCACTTCCAATCTTTACTCTTAAAGCATCATAATATCCACTAGGAAGGCTTATATCTCCATATGTTTTTGTAGGAAACTCAAAATTACCAATTTCTATATTAACATCATAATTATATCCGTTTTCTTTAATAACATCATTAGCAATTTGTTTGAAATCTTCTATATGAATTCTTGCACAACTTATAACATCATTTTTATTAGATAAATCCATACTTAATGTATTCATATATGAAATTAAAGCATCTCTAACCTTGTATTTCAAATCTTGATCTTCTTTAGAATCACTATTAGCTATTACATGTAATCTAAATACACTAGAACTCAGATCACTAGATACTTCTTTAGCATAAGAAGATGCAGATAATGTTATAAAAATGGCAAAAAGTAATATTAATATAAGTAGATTTCTTTTAATATTAAAATGATATTTTCCAATTTTAAAACAGATAAATTGCTTATTTTTATTTGAATTATTGTCCATTATACCATCCTTTCAAAATAAATTTAATTTTCATTTTTACATGAAATTTCTATTTAATAAAATTATTACCTTAAAAAAAATTTTTATACTATTTTGGAAAAAATTTAATGTCGAATTTTTGTATACGATTTTTGTTGTAACAATATTGACATCTTTGTAATATAGTGGTAATATTTACCAAGGAAGGAGATACAAATGAAAGTAGAAAGATTATGTAATTTTTACGCTAGTAAATACCATTTAAGTATTATTTTATTAGAATATTTAAAGGAGAAAAAATCAAAAAAATATAAAGTAATAACTTTTCTACAAGATGAAATAGAAGATGAATTAAAAGTGCTAAGAAAAAAATATAAATATGATGTAGATTTAATAAAAGATATAGATTTTAAAGAAACAAAAGATATATATGCAAAAGAAATTAAACAATCAAAAAATACAATATTTATAGTAGAAGGAAATCTAGAATATATTGAAGAAGCAAATGAATATATTTTTGATTTTTTAGAAAAAAATTCAAATGCAAAAATAATTAATTGTTATAATTTTATGCATCAAAAACAATTTATGAGGGATATAATATCAAAAAGTGATAAAATTTTATACACAACTGGTGAAAAAGTAATTGACTAATTTTCTATAATGTTATAATATATAGGGAGTCTAAAAAAATTAGTGTATCTTTTTTAGATGTTAATGGCATAAAGTGTCTATCGTGGCCGAAGCCATATATTAAAAGTGGCAAAGGAGAAATAATAAATGGACGAAAAGTTAAAGCAAATTAGGCAGACTTTAGAAAAATATGGCCAGGAACAACTATTAGATGAATATAATAGGCTTACAAGCGAAGATCAAAAGCAAGATTTTTTAGATAGCTTATTTACTATTGATTATAAACAAATAAAAACATTATATGAAAAAGGCAAAGAAGAACCAACTTTTGTAAATTCAAAGATAGAACCTATTGAATATGTTGACAAGGCAAAATTATCTAAAGAAGAATTTGAAGAATTAAAGGAAATTGGAACAAAAGAGATTAAAGCAAGAAAATTAGCAGTTGTAACAATGGCAGGAGGACAAGGAACAAGACTAGGACATAATGGTCCAAAAGGAACATTTGATTTAGGACTAGATACACATAAATCAATATTTGAAATCCTAACAGACATTTTAAAAGAAGCAAGAAATGAGTATGACATTGATATTCCTTGGTACATAATGACAAGTGATGAAAATAATGAAGACACAGTAAAATTTTTTGAAAAAAATGAATATTTTGGTTATCCAAAAAACTGTGTAACATTTTTCAAACAAGGGAAACTTCCTATGGTATCAGAAGAGGGAAAGATTTTAATTGACGAAAATCATAAAATTAAAGAAGCTGCTGATGGTCATGGAGGAATATTCCATTCTATGTTTAAAGAAGGTATTGTTTATGATATGAAAGCAAGAGGAATAGAGTGGGTATTCATTGGAGGAGTTGATAATGTTTTAGTAAAACCAGTTGATCCTATTTTAATTGGATTAGCAGTAAAAAACAAAGTTTTAGCTGCCGGAAAAAGCATTATTAAGGCAAATCCAGAAGAAAATGTTGGAGTTTTTTGTAAAAGAAATGGAAGACCTAGTGTTATAGAATATTCTGAAATAACTCCTGAAATGGCAGAAGAAAGAGATGAAACAGGAGAACTAAAATATGGAGAGTCACACATACTTTGTAATTTGTTTAGTTTACAAGCAATTGAAAAAGTAGGTCAAATGAAACTTCCATATCATGTAGCCTTCAAGAAAGCAAAGTACATTAACGAAGATGGTGTTTTAGTAAATCCAGAATCTCCAAATGCATATAAATTTGAAGCATTTTTGTTTGATGCATTTGAATGTCTTGACAGTTTAGCTATATTAAGAGTAAAAAGAGAAGATGAATTTGCTCCTGTCAAAAATGCAGAAGGAGTGGATAGTCCTGAAACTGCAAGAAAATTATATAATGACTTTTATAATAAAAAATAGTTATTATGGTTACAATTCACATCAATAAAAGTTAATTACATAAATATAGTTATTAAGAAAAAAATAAGTTATTTAAGACTTGTTTTTTTTCTTAAATTGTAAAAGTAAAAAGGAGAGTTTAAATGGTTGAATATTTAAAAAAATATGAAGAATGGTTGAATAATCCTATATTTGATGAAAACACAAGAGAAGAATTAGAATCAATTAAAGAAAATGAAAAAGAAATTGAAGATAGATTTTATAAAGAGTTAGAGTTTGGAACAGCAGGTTTAAGAGGAGTTATAGGTGCTGGACTTAATAGAATGAATAAATATACAGTCGGAAGAGCAACTCAAGGACTAGCAAATTTTATTTTAAAAGAGAAAGCTCAAGATAAAGGTGTAGCTATAGCATATGATTCAAGACATATGTCAAAAGAATTTAGCCAAGAAACAGCTTTATGCTTAAATGCAAATGGAATAAAAACATATGTATTTGAATCATTAAGACCAGTTCCTGAATTATCATTTACAGTAAGAGAATTAAAATGTACAGCAGGAATAATGATTACAGCAAGTCATAATCCTCCAGAATACAATGGATATAAGGTATATTGGAATGATGGTGCTCAAATTGTTCCTCCTAGAGATAAACAAATTATTGAAGAAGTTAATAATACAGATTTTTCACAAATAAAAACTATGAGCAAAGAAGATGCAATTCAACAAGGATTATATATTGAAATAGGAAAGGAAATTGATGATAAATTTATTAATACTCTAAAATCATTAGTTTTAAATCCAGATGCAATTATAGAGGCACAAGACAGTATAAAAATTGTTTATACTCCATTACATGGAGCTGGAAATGTGCCAGTACAAAGAGTATTAAAAGAATTGGGATTTACTCATGTATATGTAGTTCCAGAACAAGAAATGCCAGATGGGGATTTTCCAACAGTAAGTTATCCTAATCCTGAAGATAAGAAATCTTTTAAATTAGCTTTAGAACTTGCAAAAAAAGTAGATGCAGATGTGGTATTAGCAACAGATCCAGATTCGGATAGATTGGGAGTTTTCTCAAAGGGAGATAATGGGGAATATGTATCTTATACTGGAAATATGTCAGCACTTTTAATTGCAGAATATGAACTTTCTCAAAAGAAAGAAAAAGGTATACTTCCTAGCAATGGTGCATTTGTTACTACAGTAGTATCATCAGATATGGCAAAAGCTATTGCAAAAAATTATGGATTAAAAATATATGAAACATTAACAGGATTTAAATGGATAGGAGAAAAGATTAGACAATTTGAAGAACAAAACTCTTATAGCTATCAATTTGGTTTTGAAGAAAGTTATGGTTGTTTGATAGGTACACATGCAAGAGACAAAGATGGAATATCAGCGATTATGGCTATTTGTGAAGCGGCAGCATATTACAAAACAAAAGGTATAACACTTTGGGAGCAGATGAACAAGATATATAAAAAATATGGATATTATAAAGAAGGACAAATTTCAATAGTATTAAAAGGAGCAGATGGGGCAGAACAAATAAAAGCTAAAATGGATAGAATACGAAACAACCCACCAAGTAAATTAGCTGATTTTGATGTTTTAGAAGTTAGAGACTACCAAAAGCATACAATAGTAAAATCAAATGGAGAAAAGTTAGAAACAGATTTACCAACATCAAATGTTCTATATTATGATTTAACAGATAATGCTTGGTGTGCTGTTAGACCATCTGGAACTGAGCCAAAAATAAAATTTTATATGGGAGTTAGAGGATTAAGTTCAGAAGATGCAAACGAGAAATTAGCAAAATTAACGGAGGCAATGAAAAAAATTGTGGAATAAAGAAATTCAGAAAGTATTAGGAAAAGTAAGAAAAGCAGTAGATGATTATAATATGATAGAAGATGGAGATAAAATTACAGTAGCTCTTTCAGGAGGTAAGGACTCAATTACGTTGTTATATGCGTTAAAGAGCTTACAGATTTTTTATCCAAAACACTTTGAATTTATTGCAGTGACAATAGATCTCGGTTTCGAAAAATTTGATAGAGATATAATAAAAAAAGTATGCAAAGAAACTGAAACAGAATTATTAATAGTTCCGGGAAATATAAAAGAAATTGTGTTTGATGAAAGAAAAGAAAAAAATCCATGTTCATTATGTGCTAATTTAAGAAGAGGAATGTTAAACTCTATATCAAAAGAAAATGGATGTAATAAAATTGCATTAGGACATAATGAAGACGATACAATAGAAACTTTTCTATTAAATATGATTTATGCAGGAAGCTTAAATACATTTGCACCAGTAAGTTATATGGATAGATCTAATATAACATTAATAAGGCCATTAATATATGTACCTGAAAAAATAACAAAAAATTTTGTAAAGAAAAGCAACATTGAAGTAATGCCCAAAGTATGTCCAATTGATGGATCAACTACTAGAGAATATACATTAAATCTTATTAAAGAATTTGAAATGAAAAATAAAAGTTTTAGAGCTGGACTGATGGGAGCGATAAAAAGAAATAATATAAATGGATGGAAAGAAGAAAATAAATAATTTTTAATTCAAATATTAGTTAGCTATTATTCTAAATTTATGGTATAATAGCTACAAATATGTCCTCGTAGCTCAGTTGGATAGAGCGCGGACCTCCTAAGTCCGGTCTGTCGGTGGTTCGATTCCACTCGGGGACACCAAGATTTTATTAGAAATATCAGGGGGGTTAGGAGTTTTCATTTTCAAAATCCTTAAACATTTCTAAGATTAATTAAGTAATTATCTAATAATATTTAGATAATTTTTTTTATTGAAAATAAGTATAATATACGTACTTTATTTAAGTTTTATTATAGTGTAAACTTTAGTTATGTTAACACAAACTTATAGAAAAATTAATAAAAATACTTTCATTTTTTTAAAATTATGATATTATATATTTGGACCTCAAATATTACATTTTTTTACAAAAAAGTATAATATTTCTAAAAAAATTTCTAAATTTTTAAAATTGCAAACCGAAAGTTTCTTGTAAGTTGTCATAGAAAATACATATAATAGGGTGCATATAGAGATTTAGAAAAAGGAGGTACTATATTATAAGAAGGAGAGTAAAATGAAAAAAGAAGAAAGTAATGTTAAGACAATAGAAAAGGAAGAAAGCAAAGACAAAGAAAATAAAATTCAGGGTAAAACATTTGGCGACAGAATTGTCGAGGGTAGAATAAAGAATGGTTTGTCTCAAGAAGCATTCGCTGAGAAGATGGGTGTAAGTAGACAAATGGTTTCTAGGTGGGAATTAAACACGGCTATGCCTAGAACGCAGAAAATTAAAAAGATTAGTGAAATATTAGATATTCCTATAGACGAACTCTTAGATAGAAAGTTGGGGGAAGATTTCTTTAGTCCACAAGTAGCTAAACGTATTAATTTTAAAGCTGTTATGAAGTGCATAGCCGTAATTTTAATAATTTTATTTGTTCTTTACTTTGCTTATGTAGGTTATAAACTTATTATACTTAATGGAATAAGTACAAAATTGGAGCAATATAAGAGTGTAAATAATTATCATTTTAAGATAGAATCTTTAATTGATGGTGTATTACAAGAAACAAAGGAAGTTTGGTATAAAGATGGTTATTATAAAATTATAGAAACAAACAATCTTGGTTATGTTGCATCAAGCACAGTAACATATTTAGATTTAAATAATAAATATAGATATGTTGTAAATGAAGAAGAAAAATCATATTCTCAAGTAAATTTATATAGAACAGAAAATTATGATAATGGAATATATATGTATAATTTTTTTCCAAACATGATAAATAAGGAAACAACTGATTTTAAAGAATGGGCATTTAAATTTAATATTATTTTTGCATATTATAAAGATAATTCAATATTCTTAACAATTAATAATGAAACAATAGAATGTAATAAAGAAAATTATTTACCAATTAATCATTTTATCAATATGAAAGAAAATAAAAATGCTCAAAATAATAGAAATGTATATGATATACAACTTAATACTGTGACAGATGATGATGTAAAAGTTCCATTAAATTATACAAAAATAAGTTAATAAAATAAGGGCTTATGGAAAAACCATAAGCCCAAGATATTTTATTGAAAAATAGATCCAGAAGCATAAAGAGTTGCTGAGGTAGTTGATTCATAAACAAATGTATATGTTCCAGTTTTCAAAGTATAAAAAGGAACTTTTTGAGTAGAACCGCCAGCAGCGGGAACAGAACCTAAAGCCTTACATGCTCCGTTTGGTAAAATGACACTACAGAAGACATTTCCAGTAGCATTACTTGGTGAAATTGTTGCCTGTATGTAACCTGAAGAAATATAACTACCAAGAGTACAGGATAACTCACCATAATAAGCCGGAATGTATCCAGCAGCTCCAGCCTTAACTCCAGTATACATCGGCTCTACCGTACCGGGTGCGGACGTGGTAACTAAATCACCAGTCCGGTGGCTCTCAACTGCTTCTTTTGCAGAAACAGGAAGAACCATGCTGTAAAGGAACATAAATAATACGAGACTGAGACACATACAACTTCTTTTCATCTTTTTCATAGCGATGAACCCTCCATTTGATGTAAATTTTTTAAATCTCTTTATTACAACATACCACAAAAATTATTGCGATATGATAGTAAATGTACTAAATACAACATTATGTAACTTTAATACAATAATATTTGCTTTTACTATAAATTTCAATAAAATAGGAATTTGTAGGAAGGAGTTGGAAAAAATGGAGAATTTTGTCGAAGAAAGAGTTATTATCGAATTAAACACATTTAAATTTAAAAGAAATTCTATTGCATATGAATACTTGATAGATGCAATAAAATTAGTCATTGAAGATAAGTGTGTTATAAAAAATTTCAATAATTATGTATACACACCCATTGCAAAAAAATATAATACACAACCTAAAAATGTACTTTGGTGTCTAAATAAATTAATTAACCTGATGTATTTTAATACAGATGAAAACGTTATTACCAGTTATTTCAATATGTATATACAAGATAAATTAACAACAAAAGCTTTTATTATTGAAATTGCAAGAAAGGTTAACTTAAATAATTACAATAATGAAATTTTAGAAAAAATTTTTTAGGTATAAGATGTCTGTAAATGTAGTAAAATAAGTAATTACAAAAATTTAGAAAATTATATAGAAAAAATTGTAAAAAAATTTATAAAAAACTATTGACTAACCGTGGAAGAAAATGGTATCATATTGATTATGATGATGAAAGGAGGAAAAATAATGAACATATTATATTCTAGCATTGAAATTAATAAAGTGTTGGATGATATTAAGGAAACAAGAAAATATTACATAACAAAAGATGAATCTTATGGATTCAAAATTACAAAAATTTCAAACGAACAACTTGTTGAAAATGAAATCCTTAGTGTACCAAATTTAGTTAATAGTGAACCAATGATTAAAAATCTTATTGATGAAGTTATTAAATGCGAAGATGATGTAGAACAAGCTAAATACATCGTAGAAGATTACGTAAAACAACAATTAAATATCTCATTAATATAAGTCTGTGGGGTACTAAAGTCAAAAAGAACAATAAGCATTGGGCTAAATAAATTACAGAAGCAAAAGTAAATATTATTTTTGAGTAATGTTTAGAACATTTTTTATATGTTCTTTTTTTCTTGCTTAAATTTATTAAATATGGTATTATTATTAAAGCATTTTATGGAATGGAATATAATATGGAAAAAGAAATTAATAATGAAGTATATATGAAGCAAGCTTTAAAAGAAGCTAAAAAAGCAGAACAAATATTAGAAGTACCAGTAGGAGCAATTATAGTAAAAGATAATAAAATTATTGCAAGAGCATATAATCAGAAAGAAATTAAATGTGATGCTACAAAACATGCAGAAATAATAGCAATACAGAAAGCTAGTAAAAAGCTTAACTCTTGGAGACTAACAGACTGCGAAATGTATGTAACATTGGAACCTTGCAGTATGTGTGCAGGAGCTATTATTCAATCAAGAATAAAAAAAGTATATATTGGTGCTATGGACGAAAAGACTGGAAGTTGTGGATCAGTATTTAATCTTTTTGAAGATTATAAATTTAATCACCATGTAGAAGTAGAATATAATGTTTGTAAGGAAGAGTGTGAAAAAATATTAAAGGACTTTTTCAAGAAACTTAGAAAAAACAAGTAGTATAACTAAAGAAGATAAGATGGAGATGTACCGAAGTGGTTATAACGGAACTGTCTCGAAAACAGCTAGCTGCAGTTAAAGTGGCACGTGGGTTCGAATCCCACCATCTCCGCCAAATGGAGGACATATGAATAAAATTGTAAAAGAAAAATTAAAAGAAGCAACACTTCTATTCTTAATAATAATAATATTTGGATGTATTTTATCAATTATGCTCAAATATGAAAAAGAAGGTGAAAAAAATATGCCATTTAACCTTTCTGAATTACTCATTATAAGCAGTGTTGATGAACAACAAAAGCAAGAAAATCCAGAACAATTAAAATGGAATCTAGACATAAATCAATATAACGATATTTATTTAAAAATAGAAAGAAACCCAGAATTTGAAGAAAGTACTTATATTGAAAGTATTTCTATAGAAAATATTATAGTAAAATCTAATGAAAAGAATACGGTTAATATATATATGCCTAATAGCACAGATAATAAATTATTTTCATATGAAGATAATTTTAAAGTTTTATCAAGTTTAACTTATAAGGGTTCTGAACAAGACGATACAAAAACTTTATCAATAGGAAATCAAGGAGGAAGAATACTATTCAGAGTAGTAAATCAGGGTATTGGTGAATATGTATCAAACGAAGAAGGAGAAATCTCTTATGATGGAACTTTACTAAAAAAAATAGGAGTTCCAGAAGAAAGAATAAATATTGATGTAAGTTTTGATTTAGTTATAAAAACAAATATTTCAAAATATAGAGGAACATTAGAATTAAAATTACCTTGTGGAAATATTTTAGAAGAAGGAATAAGTAATTTTAAACAAACAGATTTTAGTAATATTGCATTTAAGAGAGAAAAATAATAAAATATTAAAACTTAGGTCAAGTGAAAAAGTAAATGCAATATTAAAACTTGTAGTGAAAAATATTAAATGTAGTGAAAAATATTAAAACACTTGATAATATTAAATAAATATTATATAATGCAAATGGTGTGATTGTGTTTCTTTATTCTAAGGCAACTCAATAAAAGCCTATGAACTTTGTCAGGTCCGGAAGGAAGCAGCAATAAGTAGATACTTTTGTGTGAGGTGCCTTAGAATAAGGAAATAGGTCATACCATTAATTAAATTGTAGGAGGTTTTGATGGAATATACAGCTCTTTATAGAAGATTTAGACCAATGACATTTGAAGAAATAGTTGGACAAAATCACATCACAACAACACTAAGAAACCAAGTAATTGCAGACAGAGTGGGACATGCTTACCTTTTTACTGGATGTAGAGGTTGTGGAAAAACATCATCTGCTAAAGTGTTAGCAAGAGCTATAAATTGCTTAAATCCTAAAAATGGAGAGCCTTGCAATGAGTGTAGTGTTTGCAAAGCAGCTTTGGATGGTTCTCTTACAGATATTGTGGAAATGGATGCAGCATCTAACAATAGCGTTGATGATATTAGAGCAATTAGAGATGAAGTAAATTTTTTACCTACAGTTGCAAAATATAGAGTATATATCATAGATGAGGTTCATATGCTTTCAACAGGAGCCTTCAATGCATTGCTTAAAACATTGGAAGAACCACCAAAGCATGTAAAATTTATCTTAGCAACAACAGAACCTCAAAAACTTCCAGCAACAATACTTTCTAGGTGCCAAAGATTTGACTTTAAGAAAATACCAGATAGTGATATTGCAAAAAACTTAGAAAAGATTTGCAAAGAATGCAAGGTTGATTATACTCAAGGAGCAATAAATTTAATTGCAGAACTATCTGAGGGAGCAATGAGAGATGCCCTATCTATATTAGAAAGATGTGCGCAAGATGGAGAAAGTAAAATTGATGAAGAAAAAATAAAAGATTTAGTTGGAATTCCTAAAACAGAGCTCATCTCAGGAATAGTAGAAAAAATAATAGATTATGATGGAGAATCAGCATTAAATATTACTAAAGAAATAATTGATGAAGGAAAAGATATAAATAATTTATTATGGGAAATGATAAAATATCTAAGAGATATTTTAATATATTTATCAACTAAAGAATTATCTAATATATATTCAGAGCAAGATATGAAAAAGATAGAGCAACTATCTTCTAAAACTAATAGTGAAAGATTATTAAATATAATTTATTCATTATCAGAACTTGAAAATGATATAAAATGGTCTTCACAAAAAAATATAGTTTTTCAAGTTGGAATATTAAAATTATGCAGTAAAGAAACTATGCCTTTAGAAGAAAGAGTAGAAAAACTTGAAAATGCAATAAAAAATGGTATAAAAGTACAAAGCACTTCTTCAAATATTACAAAAACAAAATCCACAGGAAGTAAACAAAATGTGGATAAAGAGTCTCAGAATTATGGTGCAGGTACATCTAAAACTATAGTCAAGAAAAGTGCAGATTTCTGGCAAAACATAATTGAAACATTAAAAGAAGAAAGAATGCCAATGCTTTATTCAAACTTGGTAAATGCAAGAGGAGTACTTCTAGATGATATGACTTTAGGAATAGAATTTCCAGATGGTTTGACTAGCTTTGGAAAAGGAGTTATTGAAAGACCAGAAAATATGGCAGAACTTAAAAGATTAGCTTCTCTAGAATGTAAGAAAGATATGAGAATTAAATTAATAGATAAAAAAGAATCTACACAAGAAGATAATCCTAATCCAATAGATTTAGGAATTGATATAAATATGATAGATGGATAAATTCAAAGGAGGTTTTATTATGTCAAGAGGAGGATACCCAGGAGGGATGGGAGGATTTGGTGGTTTCAATATGAACCAAATTATGAAACAAGCAAAAAAAATGCAAGAGGAGATGGAAAAATCTCAAGAAAATTTAACAAGTCAAACATTTGAAAGCACAACAGGAGGAGGAGCAGTATACGCAAAAGTAAATGGAGCAAAACAACTTTTAGAAATAAAGATAGATAAAGATGTAGTTGATCCAGATGATGTAGAAATGTTACAAGATTTAATAATGACTTGTGTTAATGATGCATTGAAAAAAGTAGATTCTGCAACAAGTGCAGAATTTGGTAAATATAATATACCTGGATTAAGTTAATAAGATATGGAGAAACAATATGTCATACTTTTCACCATCAATAGAAAAACTAATAGAAAGTTTTGAAAGATTGCCAAGCATAGGAAATAAGACAGCCATAAGACTTGCTTTTTATATGCTTAATGCTAGCAAAGAAGAAACAGACAATTTTATTAAAAGCATACAAGATGCTAAAAATAATTTAAAATTATGTTCAAAATGTTACAATATATCTGACACAGATCCTTGTGAAATTTGTAGCAATTCTCAAAGAGATCAAAGTAAGATTTGTGTTGTAGAAGATGTAAAAGATATTATCGCGATAGAGAAGATTCATGAATATAAGGGACTCTATCACGTATTACATGGTTCAATTTCTCCAATGGACGGTATTGGACCAGATGATATAAAAATAAAAGAACTATTAGCAAGATTAATGGAAGGAACTGTAAAAGAAGTAATACTTGCTACGAACCCAAAAGTTGAAGGAGAAGCAACAGCAATGTATATATCAAAACTAATAAAGCCAATGGGAATTAAAACAACAAGATTAGCACATGGTATTCCAGTTGGAGGAGATTTAGAGTATACAGATGAGTTTACTTTAGGAAAAGCTTTTGAAGGAAGAACAGAATTATAGTATAAAAAAATAACTATCTTTAGTTATTTTTTTTTGAAATTAATATTTACTTTTTATTTTTGTAATGATATAAAAAAGATGTAGAAAAAAGTAAAAATTTAAATAACTATTGAATAAAAAAGTTGTTTAAATAAAAGGAGGTTTTTTATGGGATTTATAAAAGCATTTAGTGGAGCTTTAGGAGGAACATTCGCAGATCAATGGAAAGATTTTTATATGCCAATGCCAGATGTGCCTGCAACAGCCGCTATATTTCAAGCAGTACCACAAGGTACAAATGCAGGACGTGGTTCAAATACACAAGGTTCAAACAATATTATAACAGATGGTAGTAAGATAATTGTTCCAGAAGGAACAGCATTAGTTACTATGCAAGATGGTGCAATAACAGGTGTTATAACAGAGCCTGGAGGATTTACTTATACATCTAACGATCCAAATTCAAGATCGATGTTTGCAGGGGATGGAATAATTGCATCAACAATTTCTACATCATGGGAAAGATTTAAATTTGGAGGACAACCAGGTTCTCAACAATTGGCTTTTTATGTAAATTTAAGAGAAATTCCTAACAACAAATTTGGAACACAATCAGAAATTTATTGGGATGATGCATACTTAAATGCACAAGTAGGAGCTATAACAAGAGGAACATATACACTGAGAATAGTAGATCCAATACTATTTATAAAAAACTTTGTTCCAGCAAGTTATTTACAACCAGGTGGAGCAATATTTGATTTCGCAGATATGGATAATGATGCAGGAGCACAACTTTTCAATGAAGTTGTAAGTAGTTTATCTGCCGCATTTTCTAATTATACAAATGATCCATCTAAAGGAAATCGTATTACAAGAATACAAGGAGATCAAATAGGATTTGCACAAAGTCTATCTCAAGCTGTAGAACAGGGATATCAATGGAAAACAGGTCGTGGACTTGAAATAGTAAGAGTAGCAATTCAAGCTATAGAATATGATGAAGATACAAAGGCATTATTAAGTGATGTAAAGAAAGCAGATGCTCTTTCAGGAGCTCGTGGAAATTCATTTATGCAACAATCTGTTGCTCGTGGTATGCAGTCAGCAGGTGAAAACGGTGGAATTGGATCAATGGGCTTCATGGGTATGGGAATGAATGCAGTTGGAGGAGGTATAAGTGGACTTCAACAACAAAACGAACCTATACATAATATTCCACAACAACCAGTACAGCCAATACCACAACAACCAATGCCAGCTCAATCGGTACCACAAGAGCCAACATCTGCTCAACCAGCACCAGTACAACCGGGAGTTGCTGAACCAGATTCAGTAGGTCAAATGACACCTGCACCAGAAGCACCTACAGAACCAGTAATGCCAGGACAAGAACCAGTAGGTCCAATGGGTTCTACACCAGAATCATCACAAGAACAAACACCTACAGGAGAGGCACAATCAGAAGATCCATATAGTAAATTAAAACAACTAAAAGAATTATTAGATGAAGGAATCATAACTCAAGAGGAATTTGATAAAGCAAAAGAAAAATTATTGGGGGTGTAAGTAAATGTCTGATACAGAAAATGAACCTATAATAGTTCAAACTGATAGCGGAGCAAAGGACGGACAAAATAAGTGTCCTAAATGTGGAGCAACAGACATTTCTTTAAACAGCAGAACAGGACTTTTAAGATGCAATTATTGCAGATATGAATTTAGTCCAGAAAAACTAGATGGAATGGTAAATGACATAAGTATGCTACAAGGTGAAGTAATGGGTTCTGGAACACAAGACATAGTAGAAAATTCACAAAATGTGGTAACGCTTAAATGTAGTAGTTGTGGGGCCGAAGTAGTAATCGATACTTCTGAAGCAACACAAGCAAGATGCCATTGGTGTAGAAATACGTTATCAATAAATCAGCAAATTCCTAATGGTGGTGTACCAGATGTAGTATTACCATTTAGAATAACAAAGGAAGAAGCAAGAAATCAAATAGAAGGTTTTGTTGGAAAGAGGAAATTTTTTGCACATCCAACTTTTAGAAAAGAATTTACCACAGATAATATAATGGGAGTTTATTTTCCATATATGGTGGTTGATGTTAATTCACATGCTTATTTTTCGGGACAAGGTGAGCATGAAGTTAGAAACTATGTGGTAGGAAGCGGAAATAGTAGACGTACATTATATGATGCTGATTTATATAACGTAGAAAGAGATTTTGACTTAACTATAAAAGGCTTAACAGTAGAATCAAATTCAGATAGATTAGACCAAAAATCAAAAGAAAAAACTAATAATATTATAAATAGCATAATGCCATTTGATACAGATAATTGTGTAAAATGGAATGCAAATTATTTAAAAGGATATACGTCAGAAAGACGTGATACAAATGTTGACCAATTAAGACTATTAGTTTATGCACAATCTAAAGATGTAGCAAGATTTGCCGCAAATAGAACATTAAAAAATTATGATAGAGGAGTATGCTGGTCAAAAGAAAACTTAGATGTAAAAGGACAACAATGGAAAACAGCATATTTACCAGTATGGCTATACAGCTATTTACAAGTATCTGGTGATAAGAAAAAATTACACTATGTAGCAGTAAATGCTAGAACCAAAGAAACAATGGGAAGTGTTCCAATACATATTCCAAAATTAATATTAATGTCAATATTAGTAGAGATATTAGCATTTATTCTTTTCTGGTTTGTTGATTGGGATGGATATCAATGGTTATTGTTACTTTCAGGAATAATATACTTTTTCTTAATATATAATAGGTATCGCAATAAAGACGCAAGACATCATCACGAAACAGAAACAGATACTAAAATGTATAACATAAAACAAAGTGATAGATTAGTAAAAAGAAAAACAGGACTTTCTAATTCAAGAATAGAAGGTGCTAACAATATGCAAGTGAGTGGACAAACGCTGGGAAAAGATATGGTTAGTTCAATTGTAAATTTTAAATTATAATGGAGATAAAAAAATGAAAAATATTTTAGAAAAAATAAAAAATACAAAAATATTAGGTTTAATAGGAAATGTTTTAATAATATTAGGAACAATGTTACCATACGTAACATATTCATTATTCTTTTTATCATATACAGAAACTTTATTAGGATATTGGTATGGAAGAGTAGCTTTAGTTTTATCAATCCTTAATATTATATATATATATAAGGATTTAATAGAAAAACATTTACCTGAAAAAGTAATAAATAATGAATTTATGAGAAAAGTTATAGGAATAAATAATGCAAAATTCACGCTTATTCCAACAGTTATATCAACTATATTGATAATTAGAACACATATACTTTTTGCAACTACAATAGGATTTAAATATTTACATTATAGTGCAGGATTTTTCATAGAAATTATAGGAATTATTTGTACAATTATATATGCATTTATCTATAAAAATGAAAATAAACAACCAGTAAATAATAATAATGGAGTAATGAATCAACAACCAAATATGAATAATCAGCCAAATATGAATAGTCAACCAAACATGAATCAACAACCAAACATGAATCAACAACCAAACATAAACAATCAACAATATGTAAATAGTACCAATCAAGTAAACAATCCTAATAATTATAATACAGCAATGAACCAGCCTAATGTAAATTATCAACCAGAAATGAACAATCAATCAAATGTAAATTATCAATCAGAAATGAACAATCAGCCAAATATAAATTATCAATCAGAAATGAACAATCAATCAAATGTAAATTATCAACCGGAAATGAACAATCAACCAAATGTTAATAATCAACTAGACATGAATAATCAATCAAATACAAATAATGTTAATAATGTAGATAATCAAAATTATAACGGATAAAATAGTAACTCTTTTATAAAGGTAAAGTTATAAAGTAAATGTAGACACAAAAAAGTGTTTACATTTATTTTTTATGGAAAGAAATAAAGTCTTCATTAGATTAAGAGTATAAAGGTTGAAAAATAATATAGGAAAAAGTCCATGAAAAATAAAAGTCCTAGAAAATAGCACTTTTGATAAATAATGG